>JAGLYT010000099.1 GCA_023132075.1 bacterium | reverse complement strand
AGAAAAAAAGTATATTTAGGGGATTTTAGCCTTTTTATTCAGGATTTAAGGAAGGCGGTAAAATGCGTTGTTGGTAGTATTTAAAAAGCAAATAAACCTCCTGGATTTTAAAAAAATTCAGGAGGTATTTCCTGCCGATTGGAAATAAAAATATTAAATGACAAAAGAAAGAGGAATTAACAAATGATAAATAATATTTTAACAGGATTATCTGTGCTATTGAAAAATTCAACAGTGTTAAATAGACCGCTACATTTGCAAGTGGAGCCTTCTACTTTGTGTAATTTACAATGTAAATTTTGTATTAGTGTTTTGAAATTATCCGGTAAAAAGCTAACTATGGACAAGTTCAAATATTTCATAACTTCAGCAAAACCACAGAGATGTACTTTTTCAGGAAGAGGGGAACCCATGTTAAATCCAGAACTTCCTCAAATGATTCAATATTGTAAAAGCAAAAATATATCTACTACTATTACGACTAATTTTACTATTAAGCAAATGGTGAAAGATCTAGTCCAATCCGGTATTGAAACAATAAGAATATCCATTGATGCAGCCAAAAGGGAAACTTATTTAAAAATAAGAGGGAAAGATAGATTTGGAACGATATTAGAAGGAATCGAAACAGTAAATAGACTCAGAAAGGGGAAAAAGGCAAGACCTTTTCTTGTTTTTGAATATGTAATGTTAGATGATAATTTTGGAGAAATATCTGAGCTTTTAGATTTAGCTCACAAACTACAAATTAATTGTATAAATTTCCGTCCTTTACAAGTATATGATGGGATATCTAATAAAGTGGGAAATTTGATAGGAAATATTGTAGGGTCCAGTGATACAATTGATAGGCTAACAGAGTTTTTAAACAAGGCGAAGATGAAAGGAGTCTCTACAAATTTAAAAGAAGTTATCTTAGATTGGCATAATTATGTGAAACGTCAATCGTCTTCGGTAAAGAAATCTGGTGGAAATAAGATGTGTATTCTTCCCTGGTTACAATGTTTTGTATCAGCAGAAGGCGAGATTACACCCTGTTGTTCAATTTTTGATAATGAGGGTGAAAGTTTTGGGAATGTTTTTGAAAAGGACTTTTTTCAAATATGGAATGGAGAAAAATTCAAAGAAATAAGAGAAACATTTAAAAACAAGCAAATTATTTATAAGTCTTGTGAATCTTGTCCTTCGAAAGGAATGGGTTTTATTTTCAAGAAAGCTTTAGCTTATAAGTTTTTTAAAAAATAAAAAACGAAAATAAATAACAAACGATTCTATTTGTCTATTCTTTTTCGTTCATTTATTTATTTCTTCTGTCGTTATTTTTTTTAATTCGGTTTTCTTGATGGGAAAGGGGGATTGATGCGAAATATTTTGAAATAAAGAAAAATAGGAACAAACTCAAAAATGAAAATAAAATTAAATAATTAGAGAAATAAAGGTTAAATTAATTGTATAATTCTTCTAAAAGGTTGGGTAGGATAAGTAAACGAATAAAATACACCCCGATTTAGGGAAAAATTTAAGATTCAAGCGTTTTTAGTCCCATCAAAAAGTCTTCCTTAATCAAAAATAAACAAATTTCGGAAAAATTAGTATAATAATGTCCCATTTTCACTACTAAAAAGAGGAAAGAAACATCCAAAAGAATAGATTGATATTTTTAAAGAATTTTGGTATAATATTATAATATAAAAGTAGAGGGAGTAAAGTAAGGTACAATCAATGAAAAAGCGAAGGAAAAAAGGGATATTTATTACCTTTGAAGGGCCGGAAGGGAGCGGAAAAAGTCTTCAGGCAAAGAAGGTTTGTAAATATTTAAAGGCTCAGGGTTTTCCGGTGGTTCATACCAGGGAGCCGGGAGGTACGGATTTAGGCCGAAGTTTACGTAAAATCCTATTAAATCCGCATAATAAAATTAATTCTAAAACTGAACTTTTCCTTAATTTTGCCGATAGGGCAGAGCATCTCGTTCGGGTAATAAAGCCGGCGTTAAAAGAAGGAAAGGTTATTATCTGTGAACGGTTTAATGATGCTACTCTGGCTTATCAGGGATATGGGAGAGGGTTAGACAGGAATTTAATAAAAAAAACGGGGTTTTTTGTTGGGGATGGAATTGTTCCGGATTTAACTCTTCTTTTGGATATAAAAGTTGAGCAGGGGCTGAAAAGAGCGGTAAATACAGCTAAGGATTTTAAAAAGGGTAAGGGAGACCGGTTAGAGCAGGAAAAAATTTCTTTTCATCGTAAGGTTCGCCGGGGATATCAGGATATTGCAAAGGAAGACGAAAAGAGAATAAAAGTAATCTCAGGCACAAAAAGTATCGAGCAGGTTTTTGAGAAAATAGTCAGTTATATCAACATAGTTCTTGAAATAAATTAAGAAAGAGATTGGAAAATGTTTTTTTCAGATATTCTGGGACAGGAAATGCCCATTAAAATCATACAAAATGCAATAAAAAGAAAAAAGTGTTCCCATGCTTATTTATTTGTAGGACCGGAAGGGGTGGGAAAGAAATCTACCGCTTTTGCTTTTGCCCGTTTGTTGAATTGTAAGGAGAAGGTGGGTATAGATGATAAAGGCGAAAAACACGCATCCAATGGGGATAATTTTGATTTGCAGGGGATGAATATCTATGATTCCTGTGGTGAATGTATTTCCTGTAAGAAAATTAAAAAAGGGATTCATCCGGATGTAAGTTTTATTTATCCTGAGAAAAAAGACATTCGTATCGGTCAGATGAGGGTTTTAAAATATCAGGCTCAATTTAAGCCGATGGAAGGTAGCCGGAAAGTTTACATAATTGCTCAAGCCCATATGATGAATAAGGAATCTGCGAATAGCGTGTTGAAACTTTTGGAAGAGCCCCCGGATAAAGTTTTAATTATTCTTATTGCACAGAACAAATATGGGATATTACCTACGATTATTTCCAGGTGTCAGGTAATTAAATTTAATTTGCTTCCTTCCGATTTGATAATTCGTTCTTTGAAGGAAAAGTACAATATAGAAGAAAAAAAAGCTCTGTTTTTCAGTCAGTTGTCGCGGGGGAGTATCGGAAAAGCCTTTTCTTATTGCGAAGAGAAGATGGATGAGACAAAGAAAAAGGCGGACTCTTTAATTTCTAAAACAGAGAAAGGGGATTTTATTAGTTTGTTTTCTGAAAGCGAAAAATTGTCTTTTAGTAAAGAAAAGGAAGAACTGAAAAAAATTTTAAATATAATGCTCGTTTTTTATAGAGAGAAAATGTATGAAAAACCTACCCGTGAATGGATAAGGATATTAGAAGTTATTTTGCAGACGAAAGAAAATATAAAAAGAAATATAAATGTAGGTTTAGCTCTGGACGAGATGTTTTTAAATATAAACAGAATAATTGAAAACAAAAAATTTGCTGAGACGATTTAATGTTTTTTAGTTTAAAATTTGGTATTTGCGGTGAACCCCAAATGAAAAATGCGGTTTTGAGGGTAAATGACGGCTTTAAGGAGAGAAGAATATGCCGGTAGTAGTAGGAGTAGAGATAAGGAAAAATAAGGAAGTTTTTTATTTTAATCCCCGGGATTTGGATTTAGCAGTAGAAGATAAAGTATTGGTAGAAACGGAAAATGGTCTTGAATGGGGGGAAGTAGTAGAATTAGAAAAAGTATTAGAGAAAAAAAAAGAAAAAATAAAAAATGTTATAAGGAAAATGAATGAGTATGATTTTAGTAAATTAAGAGAAAATAAAAGAAAAGAAAAGGAAGCACTTAGGAGTTGTTCACAAAAGGTGGAAGACAGAGAGTTAAAGATGAAATTGACCAGTGTGGAATACACTTTTGACCGAAATAAGCTCTTTGTGTATTATACTGCGGAAGGAAGAATTGATTTTAGGGAATTGATTAAGGATTTAGGGTATCTTTTGAAAAGTCGTATTCAAATGGTTCAAATAGGGGTAAGGGATGAAGCCAAAATGTTGGGTGGTTTTGGTTCTTGCGGACGAATGCTTTGTTGTAAATCTTTTCTTCATGATTTTAAGCCGGTAGGTATCGAAATGGCTAAGGAACAAAATTTATCTTTAAATCCCAACAAAATATCAGGAGTATGCGGCCGATTGATGTGTTGTTTGGCCTATGAATATAAAAATTATAAAGAAATGAAAAAGAAATTGCCTAAAAAAGGGCTGAAAGTAAAAACCAGCCAGGGGGAAGGGATAGTAAAAGATGTAAATATTTTTACGGAAGAAGTTACTATTGATTATGGGAAAGGTGTTTTAAAAAAAGTTCCTGCCGGTGAAATTCATATCGGTATTTTAGATAAATTTAAATTAAGTAAAAATAAATAGGCAGCTGAATTTTAAAACGAGGACAAAAAGTTAAAGTGAATAAGAAATTTTATATTACTACTCCGTTATATTATGTTAACGATATTTTGCATATTGGGCATGCGTATTGCACTGTAGCAGTGGATGTATTGGCGCGTTTTAGAAGATTAAAGGGAGAAGAAGTTTTTTTTTTAACGGGTACTGATGAGCATGGACAAAAAATAGAGCAGGCGGCAAGGCTAAACGGGGAAGAGCCGCAAGCGTGGGTAGATAGGATTGTTGAGGAAGACAAAAAACTATGGAAGAGATTGAATATTTCTTACGATGATTTTATTCAAACGACCCAGGTACGGCATAAAGATACGGTACAGGCTGTTTTTACTAAACTTTATGAAAAAGGGGATATTTACAAGGGAAAATATGAAGGATGGTATTGTGTTCCCTGTGAAACTTTTTGTTTAGAAGGGCAATTGGTAGAAGGTAAATGTCCTGAATGTGGGCGGATAACGGAAAAAGTTGCTGAGGAAAGTTATTTCTTCAAATTGTCTGAATATCAGGAAAGGTTATTAGATTATTTTAATAAAAATCCTCATTTTATGATGCCGCCGTCCCGACAGGCAGAAATGATTAATTTTGTAAAAAATGGGTTGAAGGATCTAAGTGTAAGCAGATTGGGTACTAAGTGGGGAATACCGGTACCGTTTGATTCTAAACATACTATTTATGTGTGGTTTGATGCATTAATAAATTATATTACTGCCGTTGATTATCTTAAAGAAGGCGAGAAGTTTAAAAAATTTTGGCCTGCCGATATTCATCTGGTAGGAAAGGAAATATTCAAATTTCATGTGATTATTTGGCCGGCGATGTTAATGGCTTTGGATATAGAAATTCCCCGCAAGGTTTTTGGTCACGGATGGTGGACGGTAGAAGGAGAGAAAATGAGTAAGTCAAAAGGGAATGTTGTAAATCCCCATCAGGTAGTGGATGAATTCGGAGTAGATGCTTTTCGTTATTTTCTTCTGCGGGAAGTGCCGTTTGGATTAGACGGTGATTTTTCAAGGGATTCTTTTATCAATCGCTATAATGCTGATTTAGCCAATGATTTGGGTAATTTGCTCAACCGGACATTAGTTATGTTGGAGAAATATTTTGAGGGGATTGTTCCTTTCCCTGGAAGTAAAGAAAAAACAGATGATGATTTAATAAGTCTTATCCAAAAACTTCCTTCTAATTTGGATGTATCATTGGAAACATTGGAATTTCATTCTGCTTTTTCTTATATCTGGGAGATAGTGAATTTTGCCAATAAATATATTGATAAGACGGCTCCGTGGAAATTATTTAAAGAGAATAAGGAAAGATTACAAACAGTTATTTATAATCTAATAGAGGCTCTACGAATAGTTTCTTTGGCGATTGCTCCGTTTATGCCCGAAACGAGTGAAAAAATGGAGAAACAATTAGGACTTTCTCATCAGAAATCTTTTGAGTCAATGACCTGGGGCGGGATTAAATCAGGGAATAAAATAGAAGTAAAAGATAGGGAACCATTATTTCCCAGAATAATTAAACCTGAAAAGTAGTTCTTTATAAGGTGTAATATTCCGTTCAATGAGACTTAGAGTTTTCGTCAGCTATGCTGACAAAAACTCTGTGGTCGAATTGAGCCTGAGCACTTCGTTTTGCTCAGTAAAAGGTTACCGGCAGCTTGCTGCGGGGTAATTAATTGCCGATAATGTTTTGAAAAATATAAATTTGATTGGTTATGGGGTTTTTTCGATGAAAGATAAAAAAGTAATTTTAAATTTTATTTTC
>JAGLYT010000098.1 GCA_023132075.1 bacterium | reverse complement strand
ATAGAATTTGAATCGGGTATTACTGCAATTGTTGGTCCTAATGGTTGCGGGAAGACAAATGTAGTAGATGCAATAAAATGGGTAATGGGAGAACAAAGCACCCATCAATTGCGGGGAAAACGGATGGAAGATGTAATTTTCAATGGTTCTCGCACCAGGAAGCCTTTGAGTATGGCAGAAGTGTCTCTTACCCTGGATAATTCCCAAAATGTTTTACCTGTTGATTACAAAGAAGTAAACATTATGCGTCGTTTGTTTCGTTCAGGTGAAAGCGAATATTATATTAATAAAAATCGTTGTCGATTAAAGGATATTGTTGAATTGTTTATGGATACAGGCATGGGTGTAGATAGTTATTCCTTAATTGAGCAAGGCAAGGTAGAATTTATTATCAATGCCAAACCGGAGGAAAGACGATTTATTTTTGAAGAAGCGGCAGGGGTTACCAAGTATAAATCACGCAAAGAAGAAGCATTGCGAAAATTAGATAAAACAGAGCAGAATCTTATCCGTTTGCAGGATATAATGAGCGAAGTTAAAAGACAAATTGGTTCTTTGGATTATCAATCGCGAAAAGCCCGTCAATTTCAAAAACATAAGGAAGAATTAAAAAAAGTCGAAGTTGGATTTTTAATGCAAAACCTAAAAAAACTTGAACAACAACTCAAAGAAGAAGAAGAGGGGCTTCAAAGTTTCACCCAGGAAACTCAAGGAATTAATGCGAAAATGACTCAAAAAGAAGCCGGTATCGTTTCTTTGCAAACGGAGTTAACCGATAGGGAAAAAAACATATTGCGCGTTCAGCAGGAAGTTTTCAATAAATCTTCGGAAATTATTCATTTGGAGGACAAGGTTAAGTCACATCAGGCACAACAGGAAGAGCTGCTTTTGAGAAAAAAGAATAATGAAACAGAAATTAAAGAAATGGAGGAAAGATTAACAAATTCATTTGCCTCCTTAAAAAAGACAGAAGAAGATTTTAATTTTTATCAGGGAAAAACTTCAACGGAAGGGGAAAAAGATTCTCAAAAAGAAGAAAGTTATAAAAAGGCAGAAGAACAGTTAAAAGAATTAGATAATAGCTTTAGAGCTGGCAAAGAAGAAATAATAAATTTATTAACCCAAAAATCAAAAATAAGAAACAAAATTTCCGCTTCGGAAGTATATCTGGAAAATTTTAAAACAAAAAAAGAAAAACTATTAATAGAAAAAAGAAGAAAAGAAGAGCAAAAGCAGTTAATAGAACAGGAAAAGAATAAAATTCAGCAATTAATTGGTGAAAAAGAAAAAAAATTAGAGTTTTTTGAAGAACAAAAAAAGTCAATGCTGATTGATAAAAAAGACAAAGATTTTGCATCCGGTGAATCTAAAAATTTGATGCTCAAATTAAAGGATGCACTGGTAAGTCTTCGAGAAAACATTCACGGGTATAATCCTGACGAAACAGAGAAAAAATTAGAAGAAATAAATATTTTATTGGATAAAATGATAAATATTTCTAAACAAATAGACGATACATTATTTTTTGAGCAAAACAAATTGCCTGAAATAGAAGAAGAAAAGATAATTCTCGCCGGCCTCCAAAAAGATAAAGAACAAAAAGATAAAGAACAAAAATTTCTTTTAGCGGACATAGAGACTATTTTACGGGAAAAAGAAAATCTGGATAAAGAAATTTTAAATAATGAAAATTTGCTTGGAGAATTGAGACAGGAATTTTCTAAATATGAAAGAAAAGAAAAAGAAATAGAAGAAAACACAAAATCAATAGAGGAAAATTTAGAAAAAAAGAAAAATCTTCATAAATCCTTGCAGGAAGAAATGATTCTGTTGAAAACAGAAGTTTCCAGAAATGTTGAAAGGCTGGAAAATTTAAAAAAAGACATAAAAAGATTTAAATTAGAAGAAACCCTGTTGGAAAATCAAATTAAAAACAAGAAAAACGAATTTGATTATTTTGATAAACGGAAAAAAGAATTAGAAGGGACAAAAGTAGTAGAAGATGGAAAAATAGAGCACTTTTATAAAGAAAAAGATTTATTGAATGAGAAACTAAAGGATATTCAGTCTGCAAAGTTTGAAATTACTCAACAGTTGAAAAAAGAAGAGGAAGATTTAAAGTCTTTTAGAGGGGCTTTAAATAAAAACAGGGAACAATCACATCAAGTTGAATTACAGGTTATGCGTATTCAAATGGAAACCGGAGCAATAGAGGACAAATTTGAAAAAGAATATAGTCTAAGCAGAGATGAGGCAGACACTTATTGTCCGGAGGCAGAAATTCCGGAATCAGAAATTGAAAATTTAAAACGAAAAGTAGAATCTTTAGGTATGGTAAATTTGGCCGCACCGGAAGAATATAACCGTTTACAGGAAAGATGGAATTTTTTAAATAAACAGCAGGAGGATCTGTTAAAGGCAAAAGAAGATTTACGTCAGGTAATAACCAAAGTCGATGCTACTACCAAAAACAGTTTTAAGGATGTTTTTGAAAAAATTCGTGGACACTTCCAAGAAGTGTTTAAGAGTTTATTTGAAGGGGGACAGGCAGATTTACTTTTGACCGACGAAAATGATATTTTGGAATCGGGAATAGACATTATTGTACAACCCCCGGGTAAAAAATTGCAAAATCTTTCACTTTTATCGGGGGGAGAAAAGGCATTGACCGCAATTGCCCTTTTATTTGCTTTTTATTTGGTAAAACCTTCTCCTTTTTGTGTTTTTGATGAAGTAGATGCTCCCCTTGATGATGCTAATTTAGTCCGTTTTGTTCGTTTACTAAAAGATTTTTCCTCGCAAACTCAATTTAGTATAATTACCCATAATAAGAAAACAATGGAAGTAGCTGATGCCTTGTACGGTATTACTATGGAAGAATTCGGTGTTTCTAAATTTATTTCTGTCAAACTTCGTCAGGAAGAAAAATTGGTTACTGCTTAAATAATTTTTGGAGTAACGGTATATTTAAAATAAACGGAATGTAAAAAATAAAACACAAAAAAATATTGTCCGTTGATTTTTTTTTATTATCCGTGGTATCGGTTTAATTGTTTTTTTGCTTTTGCCTGTCTGGTTAGTTAAATTTCCTCCTCTTTTTTTGTTTTTAGTAATTACTGTTTTATTTCCGGCAATAATTGAGTTGCGCAATTTAAAAAAAAATGTGTTGTCTTCTGTTTGGATAATTGTCATGGTTCTTTTGTTTGTTTTCTGGATAATGCATATAAGCGGGTTTTATCTCATAATTAATAAAGGAATGAAAAAATATTTTTTTCCCATGCAAAAAATACTGAAAAATCAAATCATTCTTCCTCTAAATATAAATACTAAGCCGGGAGTACAAATAAATCCTTGTTTTCATTTTTGGGCATATTACCATGTTTTTAAAGGTAGTGGATTTCCTTTGTTGTGGGGCTATTTATCCCCGGTTGCCTCTTGAATATTATAAAGATATTTCTTTTCCTTTTCATCCCGCATTAACTTTAGAATGTATGTCTGATAATAGTTGTAAAAAGATATTAAAAATTATAACGATGTTTTTATTTATGGAAAAGATGTTAAATTAAACTTTGAAGTTAATCAATGTTTTACTTTGTTTTTTAGCAGTTCATATTGTTTAATATTAAAAATTTTGTCTTTATTTTCTTGACTTTTTAAGAGAATCTTTATATTATTGAAAAAATTTTGTTTCAGGAAAATGAAATGAAAAGAGAAAAAATAGACTGGATTAAACTTAAGATGGTCCCTGAAATAGGGCCTATTTGTTTTCAAAAATTGATGAAGTATTTTTTTTCTCCGGCCAATGTTGTATCATCTTCTTTAAGCGAATTGGAAAATGTTGAAGGGATAGGCAAGAGAAGGGCAAGAACTATTTGGGATAATTTAAAGAATGTTAATATCGAAACCGAGTTAAAATTAATTGAGGAACATAAAATAAAAATAGTCACTTTTAATGATAGTGATTATCCTGTTAATTTAAAATCCATCTATGATCCTCCTTTCCTTCTCTACATGAAAGGGGAGTTTTTATCTAGAGATGATCTTTCTATTGCGGTTGTAGGATCGCGCAAAGCAACGCCTTATGGGAGAATGGTTGCTGAAAAAATAAGCCGTGATTTAGTCTCAATGGGTATAACCGTGATAAGTGGCTTAGCCCGGGGAATTGATACCCTTGCCCATAAAGGAGCTCTTGCCGGAGGGGGAAGAACCATTGCTGTGTTAGGAAACGGATTATCAATGATTTATCCAAAAGAAAACAAAGATTTGGGGGATACTATTTCCCAACAAGGAGCGGTCGTTTCGGAATTTTCAATGGAATCTTTGCCTGAACGCACTAATTTCCCTATTCGTAATCGAATTATTAGTGGATTAAGTTTAGGGACTATTGTTGTAGAGGCCGTAGAAAAAAGTGGAGCATTGATTACAGCAAATTTAGCTCTTCAACAAGGAAGGGAAGTTTTTGCTATACCCGGAAATATATTTAGCAGATACAGCCAGGGTTCCCATGGTTTAATTAAGGAGGGGGCTAAACTGGTGGAAAACGTTAATGATGTAATTGAAGAAATAAAGGTTTTTTCTAAGAATTTTAACATTGAAAGCAGAGAGGAATCCAACAAAACAATCCAAACACCAATTTGTTCTTTAAATCAAAAGGAACAAAAGATTTATGATTGTGTTTTGTGGGAACCTGTACCAATTGATGTGATTGTCCAAAAATGTGATTTGCCGGTTAAGGATATTTCTTCTTCTTTAATGTTAATGGAGATAAAGGGATTAATAAAACAAGTTTCAGGTAAAATGTTTATTAGAAAGGGGATATAAATGAATAAACGTGCTAAAGAAATAAGTAAATTTCTCGAAAAAGAAACAGAAGGAATAATAGATTTTTACGAGTACCAAAAAGAAGGATTTGATGAAAATGAAAGATATGAATCTGAAGAGATGGAAGATGTTTTTATTCGTACACTTATTGGGTATATTGAACAAAGAAAAAAAACTAAAGAAAGTGGTGAGCTTTTAAATTGAGTAAATTTCTGGTTATTGTAGAATCTCCGACTAAAGCAAAGACAATAAATCGATTTTTAGGAGACAATTACATAGTAAAAAACTCATTGGGACATGTTCGTGATTTACCTGCAAGCAAGTTAGGGGTGGATGTTAAAAATAACTTTCAGCCTACCTATCAAATCATTAAAGGCAAGTCGAAGGTTATAAAAGAATTGCAAAAAATAGTTAAAAATGTTGACAAAGTTTATATTGCTACCGATCAGGATAGAGAAGGAGAAGCAATCGGTTGGCATTTAATAGAATCTATTAGCATTCCTTCTAAAAAAATTAAACGAATTGTTTTTCATGAGATTACTAAACAGGCGATAGAAAATGCCGTAAAAAATCCACGGCAAATTGATATGCATTTAATAAATGCTCAACAGGCACGGCGAATTTTAGATCGTTTGGTTGGATATAAATTAAGTCCGTTATTAGCTAAAAAAATAAGAAGAGGGCTTTCTGCCGGCAGAGTTCAGTCAATTGCCTTACGGTTAATTGTCGACAGAGAAAAAGAAATAGGAGCTTTTAAAGCCCAGGAATACTGGACAATAAAAGCAAGTCTTAAAAAACAGGAAGAAGAAGAGTTATTCAATGCTTTATTAATTGCCAAGCAGGGCAAAAAATACGATAAATTAGGAATTGCGAATGAAAAGCAAGCGTTAGAAATAACAGAAGATCTTTCCGGTGCAATTTATAAAGTCTCAAAAATTAACAAAAAAGAAAAGAAACAAAGACCTTTACCGCCTTTTACTACCAGCACATTGCAGCAGGAAGCTTGGCAGAAATTGTCGTTTTCTGCTAAACGCACGATGGTAATAGCACAACAACTTTATGAGGGAATTAGCCTTGGGGAAAAAGGTAATGAGGGACTAATTACTTATATGCGTACTGATTCTTTGAATGTAGCTGTTTCTGCAAGAAAAGAAGCAAATGATTATATTAGCGAAAAATACGGAAAAGAATACCTGCCTGTAAAGCAACGAATTTATAAAACAAAAAGTAAAGGAGCACAAGAAGCACATGAGGCTATTCGGCCGACTTCTGTTTTTAAAGCTCCGGAGGTAATTAAAGAACATTTAGATTCTAATCAATTTAAACTTTATAGTTTGATATGGCAGCGGTTTTTAGCCAGTCAAATGGCTGATGCAATATTAGATGTTACCGCAATAGATATTCAGGCAAAAAAGTATCTTTTTCGAGCTTCGGGACAGGTTGTTCGTTTTAAAGGATTTAATAA
>JAGLYT010000097.1 GCA_023132075.1 bacterium | reverse complement strand
GACAGATATATCATGCAAGAACGCTCCCAGAACCAGCAAGGTGCAATCTATATCATTAGTCCATTCTTTCTGCTTTTTGACCAGCAATAAAGATAACTCTACAATATCTAAACTATGTGAAAAACCATATTCTTTATCACTAATTAATTTTGCATATTGTCTATACCCAATATGTTTCTCCAGATCTTTGATAAATTGTTCTAAATCTACTGTTGATTTATATTTTAGACTTATTTTTTTAGCTCTTTTAAGATGCTTTCGCAAAGCTTTTTCTAATTCTTTTTGTTGCTCAAGAATATCCCGGAACTCAGATTTTTTTAATTCATCGGATATGATTTTTTTAGCTCCTAACTTAAAAATATATTTATTCGGCTGCCGTTTTCCTTTTTCCGGCCGGATAACATCTACCAGCGGGCCTATTATCTGTTGTTTTAATAAATTTCTTAAATTTCCTTCTGAACAGCCGGTTTTCTTAACTATTTGTGGAATGGTAAATGTTTTCCGATTGATTATCTCCTGTAATATAACTGCCTGCTGAAAATTGTTGATTTTAATTCCTTTAACCTCTTTTATCGTGCCTAAAAATAAAATTCCGGAAGATATACCTAAGGCTGCACCAAACCAATCAAACTGCCCCAGACTAAAACATAAAATCAATCCGGCGACACTTCCCAGTATTAGTTTGGTTGAAAGAAATCCGGCTTTTGCCCTTATTATCCACCTCAAAACTAAACCCATGGATATAATGCCGAATACCATTATTCCTATCACCGGGAAATTAAACATGATCCCAGTGGTTGCCATTGACACTTCCGGCGCTGCTGCTGCCTCCACAGGCATAATCCCGAAAAGAGACATAAGGAAACCTGTTCCCAATACGGCTAAAAATAGGCCTAGGACCCTATTCCAACTATTTTCGCGAAATTTATTTAATAAATGCTCATATACACTTGATTCATCTCTTGATTGAATACGGGGGTATCCAATATCTTTAGGAGTAATTGCTTCTATTTGATTTCGCGTCAATTCATGGTCTATAAGAGAAACACAAACATTTGATTTTTCCCCGCCAATGTAAGCTTTTTTTATCCACTTATTAAATAAAGGAATTATCTTTTTCCAATTCCAAATACTTTCTATGGGGAGTAAACTTCCCATTTCTGTAGGTATTACAATAATAGGAACATTAATATTCCACTCTCTTATCTTTTCTATATGCGATAAATTTCCGTTTAAATCTTGTTCAACAAATATAATTATTGGAATATTACTATATTCAAATATATCTTTGACTTCTTTAATATAAGAATTGTATTTACCCTTTTCATTTTGTTTAACAAGAATTTCATCAGAAAATAAATGGGTAAAAATAAAAACTTCTTTCGTTTCCTTGAATTCAGGAGATAAAGCATTCAAAATTTCTTCTGACCAATAATTTTCATCCTGCATCAAAAATTTAATAGGAATAAATTTATCTTCGCTTATCACTTTATCAAATTTTTCAGATATGCCAATGCCTCTTTCATCATTTCTATATACAATGATAGCACTTTTATGCACTTCTACACTTCTTCCAAAATCATCATCAGTAAAAACATCTTCGTCATCTCTAAGATAATATATTTTCCCTGTTCTTGTATCCAAAAGAATATGTCTTAATTGGTTTTCCCCAAAAAGGTCTTCTTTTACATTATTAATTTTTCTCTTCTCTAATTCAGTTTTCATTTCCGATATCATTTCTTCTGAGAAACCTTTATCTCCTCCAAAAAGATTTACTTCAAGAGAAGATATATCAACATTATGAGATGCCATTTCCTTTAATATTTTTTCCGTTGATTTTGCTACATCTATCCCCTTATCAAAATGAGCAATACATCCTATTTTTGATTTTTTATCATATAGTGTTACAACACAAGGGCCTATTTGAAAAGTAGCTATAAATGGGGCTGAACATCCATCTGAACTAATAATATACTCTCTTTCCGCTATTACTATTGTTTTTTTCTTGATAAATGAATACTTATTATCTAAACTCTTGTAATTTTCCATGAAAGAAGACTCTTTTATTGACTTTTTTTCCTCAACTGGTTCTTCATTTTTTTGCCATACTATCACATCTTCCGTATGCTCCCCTTCTGTTGAATACTGAGGTAAAACAAAAACATCCTTTGCATCTCTTGGTTTGACATAACGAATTCCAGATATTTTTAATTGTTGTGAAGAAAATTTATCAAATACCGTTGTAGAAACTATACCTATCCCACCTCTTCTCAACACTCTCTCTGCTTCATGCCATGCCTCTTCTAAATCTTCTTTTAAAATTTCACCCACTAAAACTCTAAATCCTATTAGTAAATCAAAAGTATTTTCTTCAAAAGGCATTTTTCTTACATCCGCTTGATAAATGGTAATTTTTTGCTGAACACTTTCAGGCAATTTTAAAACTTCACTGACTAAACTTAAAATATTTTCTTTTGAAAAATCTACAATTACAATTTTTTTTGTATTACTAAACTTTTCTAAAACTACTTCAACTTCGGCCAAAGAAGTACCTATCCCTAACATAAGAATCTTTTGAAAATCATCCAGAGGTACGTTTTTTAGAAAAATCTCTTTTTCAAGAACAGCAACGGCTTCTTCCATTTTATTATGTACAAATTCCTTATATTCTTCGCGCGACCTAGTTAAAATAGCCCTATGCCCCCTGTATGATAAAGACTCTGAAACTTTACTATAAACAATGTCACCACTACCACCCCATTCGTATTTCTTTCCTCCTTCAATTTTGTTTACAATTACTCTGTCATTTTCAAATTCAATTTTATATGGCATCCCTTCTTCGATTTTATCTACTGCCGCTGTTATACTTCTTTGCTTTACAGAAGAAAAGTCTCTAACCTGTTGAGCTAATAATTCTTTTTTTACTGCTTTAACTGCTTGAGTCAATCGTCTACTGCCCTGCTTTAATTTGCCATCTTCATCATAAACTCTTTCAATAAATCCGTTATCCAATAAATAGCGCAATTCGGTATCAATCCGAACATTCCTTCTTTCCTCTGTTTCACTTTTATGAATCTTAGTAAACCCTGCTGCCTTTACCTGGGCAGTAGTAAATTCATCTTTACTTTCTCTATCCAGATAATTAATTATATCAACCAAAAGTTGTCTTTTAGATTCCAAATGCTCTGAAGATATTATATTTAAAATTCTATCAGTATCACTAATTTCCGGGTTTTCTGGATTTATTTCCGATTCCAAGGCAATTGTTTTAATTTGCTCCCTGCTTAAACCACTCAGCCAACCTTTTCCACTTAATGAAAAAAGAATATTTTCTATATCTTCAGCTTTTAATCCCCAATACGCCCAATTTTGGGCAAGACGAAAAACTATATCGACTTTTTGTGGTATTTCTTTGCCCATTTCCGGTAAAAGTTTAATGAGACTTTCCTTTATTTTTTTCCGTTGTTCAACACTTATAGGCGTCTCTATATTTTTCTGTAAAAGTTCTTCAATTTCTGTAGCATCTACTTCTATATGGGTAATTTCTTGACTCACTTTTGTTTTACTAAATAAATTCATTCCTAAAATAACAACCATTCCTATTAAAAATCCCCACTCTATAGGCAGACCAAAGAAAAGACTAATAAACGGAACAGATACTACCCCCATCACTAAAGAGGATTCTTCTGTTTCCGGTTCTTCTATTTTCAATTCCAAATCCTCAATAATCTTTTTGTATTTATTTACTTCTTTTTGTTGCTCCATAATTTTAACGGTAAGGTTCTCTACATCCTCTCTTGTTGTAGAACGAACTTCACGTAAATCATTTCTTTCATTGTTAAGTTTTTCAATCTTCGATTCCAGATTATCTATGCTTGTTTGTTTTTCTTTTATCCGGTTACCTTTACCGAAAAGCATTAATTTCTCTTTCAATTCTTCAATTTCCAATTTGACAGAACTTATTTGTTTTTCGTAAGATTCAATTGTAGTATCAACCTTTTCAAGCTCAATATTAATCTTTTTCTGAAAGTCTGATTGGTCATCATTTATCTCTTCATTTTTATCTATTTCAGCCTCAATATCATAAATTAAATCCTCATATTTTTTTATTTCAGTTTCTATATAATCTCCTTCTTTTTTAAACCGATTTATGTCTAATTCTTCATATTTATTAAATATTGAAAGTCTTCTTAATGCATTCCAATGAAGGGATAAATAAGTAGTTTTTCTTACTTCCTCATATTTTACCATTTCTAAATAGGGATATAACTTTGTCATCTTTTCCCATTCTTCTTGTGTTTTAATAAGTTCTTCCACTTTTTTAGCTACTATATCCTCCGGGTTAGCATCTTCCAGCTTTAAAGTATTTACGACTGTATCCCACCCTACTATATCATCATTCCCCACTTTTCCTGTCAGGATAAAACTCTGCTCTAATACATCAAGCGGAACTGAATTTATACCAATTTCTCCGCTAATTATATCCCCCACTGTTAAATCATCTAATAAATCTTCCATTTTTAATTCTTTTAAAAAACCTGTAACTAATTCACCACCTATTCTTTTCTTGTACATTTTTTCGGCATATTCTTTAATAGTAAACTTATTTAATTCTTTTAACAGTTCCATTTTTTCATACATATTTTCGTCGGTTATTATTACATTTATCCCTTCTATCTCACTTACAAAAAATTCGACAATATCTCTGCATATTTGATCATACTTGTATTTTTCATTTTCATCGACAATTTTTCCCAAACAATAATAAGGTATGGGGCCTAAAGCTAACCCTGCTAATTTTTGTGCTAAAATATTTTGCTCTTCATCTATATATGGACTATCTTTTTCTTCCGTCTTTGGTCTTTCTATAAAGAAAATGTCCGTTGCTCCTCTTATTCCTTCTATGGCACCGGAAGAAATTAAATCTTTAGTAATGCGTTCAATAATTTCTCCTTCGGGTAATTCCGCAATTTCTTCCCACTGTTTATAAGCAAACTCTTTTAATAAAGCATCTGATGCCCCTTGTCTAAAAGATTCTATCCCTTCAACACATTCTTCGGCTTCCGTTCTTAATAAATCTTCAAAAACTATTACTTCTTTGCTAGCCGGCAATAAATAAACAGACGCGGTCGGCTCCCAATAATAATCGCGTATGTTTACCATTTCTAAATATACAACTTTAAAAGTTTGTCTCTCCCCTTCAAGATTATCAACATAGGCTTCTTCCAATTTATTAAACCGCCCAACAAAAGAGGGTTTAGGATAAGGTTTGGTTATATCTAAACAAAAATAGTAACCATATTTAATTAAATATGGATTAAACCTATCTAAAAATTCCTGAAGAGAAGAAAAAGCCTTTTCTCCTTTCATCGGGTCTCTTCCCCAATCATTTATATAATCTACCAATATTGTTGTCTCCTTATCAAAGTTCAGATCTATTTTTGCAGCTAATTCATAAACCTCTTCAATTTCTATATCATAAATATGTTTGCCATAATCTCGAGCAAAAGAACGTTCCTCATGAAAATAATTAAAAAGAACTAAGAATTTTTCAATAAATTCTTCCATAAGTGCGGCTTTTTCTCCCTCATCAACAACTTCTACTGTTTCCGGAGTTAAGGTTACACCTTCAACCCCTTCTTTATAAAATATCCCTGTTTTCATAGGCCCATCCGGAACATGTAATTCTGCAGGCAGAGAAGAAACCTTTCTTCTATATCTCTTCGCCCTCTCCCCTCCTTTTTTTGAATACTCTTTATCTATCTTTTTTACCAGCTCATTAATCCGTTCAATCTGCTCCCCGTCCAACTTAAATCCAAACCATTCTATACAATACTCAACCGTTGCCCTGGTATTTAAATAATAAGTAAAATACCAGATAAAAAGAGCTGCTCCCCATAAACCCTGCTTCTTTAATAGATATGCACTTGCCTCTACTTCTGCTTCTGCTTTTGACTTGTCATCTAATCCCGTTATCTCACTCTTCTGATGTGCTTCTTCATGACAAACAATAGCATCCACCATTGCTACTGCTAAGAAAGGCCATTTCTGATAAATTTTATAAACCTCATTTACAAATCCTTGCGGAATTTCCAGAATATGTCCATGAATTATCCCCTCTCCCGAATCTAATTCGTCCATAGGCACAGAAAGAGCTACTTCTGATTCATCCATTTTAAAGAATTTCCTTAACCATGGGAAGCGAACAAAAATAGAAGACTTTATCACAAATTTAGTAAAGCCTGCTTCTTTTCCCGCAATTTTTATAAACCCTAACAACTCTTCTTTAGAATCAATAAAAGAACCACTCTTAAC
>JAGLYT010000096.1 GCA_023132075.1 bacterium | reverse complement strand
CGCTTGTTTCTGCTAAAATTTGCTATATCGTTCGAAACACATTTCACCTTTATTTGTTAGATGACATAAAAAGGTGTCAATTATTTTAAAGTGTAACATTGTTAAAAAAAATTTGGGAATTTGCCTGCTTGTCCGCCAGTTCGCAAGGTGGATCTCGCCAATTTTTAAGGCGGGAAATTTAAAGTTCAAATTGATTAAACTGAGGTTTTAAAATGCGGTTTGCAAATGCTTATTTTCTTTTACTATTATTGTTTATTCCCCTGCTTATTTATACCTTTTCCTGGTGGAATAAAAAGAAAAAAACATCTCTTATTTTTTCCAGTATCGGAACATTAGAAAAAATAAAATTGGGATGGCAAATAAATCCTGATTATCTTTTAACAGGAATGAGACTTTTAACCATTTCTCTTTTAATCCTTGCTCTGGCCCGGCCGCAGGCAGGACAAAAAGGAGAAGAAATACTCACCAAAGGCATCAGCATTATGATTGTACTGGATACTTCAAGTAGTATGAAAGCGGAAGATTTCAAACCGTACAACCGATTAGACGCAGCTAAAAAAATGGCAGCAGAATTTATCCGGGGAAGAAAGAACGATCAAATAGGACTAGTCGTTTTTTCCGCATTAAGCTTTACCCAGTGTCCCCTGACTATTGATTATGGAGCGTTACTTGATTTTTTAGATAAAGTTGAAATAGGAATAACTCAAACAGATGGCACTGCTATCGGAATTGCTATCGGAACTGCGGTAAACAGATTAAAAGACACCAAAGCAAAAAGCAAGGTCTTAATCCTGCTTACCGACGGTAGAAATAATATGGGAGAAATAGACCCCATTACTGCGGCAAAAGCAGCTAATTCTTTCGGTATAAAAATTTATACTATCGGTGCCGCCCGTAAAGGCGGAGCCCTTTACCCCATAGATGATCCTATTTTCGGTAAACGGTATGTCCACATAAAGGAAGACCTTGACGAAGACACCTTGATTAAAATCGCGAATATAACTAATGGATTATATTTGCGGGCAACCGAAACAAAAAGCCTAAAGAGTATTTTTCAAAAAATTGATAAAATGGAAAAAACAGAAATAAAAATAAAAGAATATACTAATTACACAGAATTGTTTTCTTATTTCCTATGGTTTGCTTTTGGTTTACTGTTTTTAGAAATCATCTTAGGAAATACAATTTTTCGCAAAATACCATAAACCTACTAAAAAGGAAATATTATTATGCGTTTCGCTAATCCATATAGTTTGTATTTGTTTTTACTAATTCCGATTTTAGTTTTCTTTTATATTTTTGTTTTCAAACAAAAGAAAAAATCACTCGCTATTTTCGGCAACCCGGAATTAATAAAAAACCTGATGGCTTCCACCAGTAAAATTAAGTACCTAATTAAAACAATCTTAATTCTGACAGCTTTTTTCTTTCTCATTTTTGCTCTTGCCGGTCCTCAAATAGGAACAAAACTTGTTCAGGTAAAAAGAAAGGGGTTAGATATCATCATTGCCATTGACACTTCTTTAAGTATGACCGCAGAAGATATCAAACCCAATCGCTTAGCCAAGGCTAAAATGGAACTGGAAAGTCTCATTGACCAATTACAGGGAGACCGTATCGGAATTATTGCCTTTGCCGGTACCGCTTTTGTACAATGTCCTCTAACCCTGGACTATAACGCAGCAAAAATGTTTTTAAATTTGATTAATACTGACCTTATTCCCCAGCCGGGAACATCTATCGGAGAAGCCGTTAGATTAGCAATAAAGAGTTTCTCACAAAAAGAGCGGAAATACAAAGTTTTAATTCTCCTGACTGACGGAGAAGATCATCACGGCCTGCCCCTAAAAACCAGCGACGAAGCAAAAAAAAGAAGGAATTAAAATATATACCATTGGATTCGGCAGCCCAAAAGGCGAACTAATTCCCCTCTACGACGAAAAAGGAGATATTATCAGTTATAAGAAAGATAAAAAAGGCGCTGCGGTGATGAGCAAACTCGATGAAATGACGCTCAGAAAAATTGCCTTGAATACCGGTGGAAAATATTATCGGGCAACAGCAGGAGAACTGGAAGTTAAACACCTTTATAAAGATATTTCCCGTTTACAAAAAAAAGAACTGCAAAGTAAATTTTTCAGCCAATACGAAGACCGGTTTCAATATTTCCTGGCTGTCTGCCTGCTTTTACTGTTTATTGAACTTCTTCTGCCGGCAAGAAAAAAAATAGTGGAAAAATTATAAATATTTGATTACAATGTTATATTACAAAAAGTTGTATAAATCAAAGGAGTAAGAAGTGTTTAAACAAACCGTTTTTATTCTTTCATTGGTTATTTTTTTTATATCTTTTTTAAATTTACCCGGGTGGACTTCTTTCCGGGGAAAGATATCCAAAGGAAATAAATTTTATCATAAAAAAAAGTTTGACCAGGCTTTAGAAAAATATCAGGATGCTCAAATAAACAATCCCGAGTCACCGGAGTTACATTTTAATATGGGAAATGCTTTTTATAAAAAAGGAGATTCCGAATCAGCATATAAAGAATACGAAATGGCTACTTATAGTAAAAATGCTCTCTTTCAGGCAAAAGCATATTATAATATGGGTAATTCCTTATACAAGCAAGGAAAACTTGCCGAATCAATACAACTTTACAAAAAATCTTTGCAAATAAACCCTAATGATACCGATGCTAAATATAATATTGAATTTGTTCAGAAAAAAATAAAAGAGCAAATGAACCAAAAACAAAATAAAAAAGATGATAAGAAAAAATCAAAACAAGAAAAAGAACAAGAAAAAAATAAGGAAAAACTAAACCAACAGAAAAAAAATCAACAACAAAAAGACGAAGAAGAAAATAAAAAAACGGATAAAGAAAAATCCGAAGAAAAAAAAGAAGAACAAAAAAAAGAAACAGACAAAGATGAAAAAAAAGACCAGAAAGATAAAGAACCAAAAGAAGAAAAACCAAAAGAAGGAGAAATGTCTAAAGAAGACGCTCTAAGAATATTAAATGCATTAGACGATGAAGAAAAAGCCCAAAAGAAGAAAAAGAAAGCAGCAACAATGAAAATTCCCTCTGTTGGAATGGAAGACTGGTAAAAAAAAATGAAAAACATATTACTAAAAATTTTATTCCCCGGATTAATTTTATCTGTTTTATTTTCGTTGTTTTCAATTGGCGGTCAAACAGCTTTTGCCCAAGATATTTCCCTTAGTGCATCAATAGATGAAAATATAATTTCTTTGGATGATCAACTAACCCTGAAAGTTTCCGCTTCCGGTAAAACAACTAAAATCCCCTCTCCCACCCTGCCTGATTTACCTGATTTCACCGTTTATTCCTCCGGTCGCTCACAAAATGTTTCCTTAATTAACGGAAAGTTTTCTTCTTCTGTTACTTTCAATTATATTCTCTCTCCCCGAAAAGCGGGCAAATATACTATTCCGCCTATTACACTGTCTCATAAAGGAACAATTTATAAAACTTCCTCTATTGATATAGAAGTAACTTCATCTGCTGCTCATTATCCTCCCTATAAAAGTAAACCTCCTCAAACATCTTCTCCCCGGGAAGAACATTTGGAAAGGGGTGAAGATCTTTTTATCACTACTTCGGTAGATAAAAAAACCTCTTATGTGAACGAACAAATTATTCTTTCTTTTAAGTTTTATCGCAGGGTAAGATTATTATCTCAACCTCAATATTCACCGCCTGATACTACCGGATTCTGGTTTGAAGATTTGCCGCCGCAAAAAAATTATGACAGTATGATTAAAGACCGCCAGTACACAGTCACTGAAATAAAAACAGCCCTTTTCCCTACAAGCCCCGGAAAATATACTATTGGCAGTGCTAACTTAAAATGTAATATTGAAGATTTCTCCAGAGATGATTTCCTTGGGGACAGTTTTTTTCAAAGCTTTTTCTCGGGAGGAAAAACAAAAACATTAAAGAGTTCTCCTATCCAAATTAAAGTTCTTCCTCTACCTGAAAAAGGGAAACCAGAAAATTTTACAGGGGCTGTCGGAAAATATTCCGTTGCCACTAGTATTGATAAAGACAAAATTCAGGTCAATCAACCTATTACCCTTACTATAAGTATTTCCGGCAAGGGTAATCTTAAAACAATTTCCCTGCCTCTTATTAAAAACATTAAAAACTTTAAAAAATATAAAACAGTTAGCTCCCTTAATCTTTCCAAAAAAAATTACACTATCAAGGGTTCCAAAACTTTTACCACTATGATTGTCCCTCAAAAAGCAGGAGAACAAACAATTTCAATGCCTTCTTTTTCTTTTTTTAATCCTAAAGCGAAAAAATATAAAACAATTAATCCCTCTCCCATTAAAATTGAGGTATTACCTGCTTCAAAAGAAGAAACTTCCTCCCTTTCTACCCTTCCTCAATTCAGGGAAGGAATAAAAATACTGGGAGAAGATATTCGCTACATCAAAACAAACATAAATAATAAAAGAAAAGTAATTTTTCTTTATCAATCCCCTCTTCTTATCGGCTTTCAGCTTGGGGCTATTTTGATATTATTCCTGCTCCGGCAATACAAAAAACAGACGGATAGATTAAACAGGGATATTGGTTATGCACGAAAAAAACAAGCTTTAAAAACGGTAAATCATACATTAAAAAAGGCAAAAAGAATGATTAACCTGCAAAACACTAAAGAATTTTACTCCCTTTTAGCTAACGGCTTACTCTCTTATCTGGGTAATAAATTAAATTTTGCCGCCCGTGGAATCACCAGAGAAGAATTAAGTAAACAACTAAAAGAAAGGAATATTCCTCAGGATACAATCAACCAATGTATTAAAATATTAGAAAACTCGGATTTTGCCCGTTTTGCTTCCAGCAAATTTAATACGGAAGATTTAAAAAATGACTATCAGGAAACTACTAAAATAATCAAGCAATTAGAAAAACTCCTTTAAGGCAGGTAATTTAAATAATGAAAATTAAAATCTTTATATTTATTTCTTTATTTTTGAGTTTATTTAATAACTTTTCTTTCGCTGTTTCCCAAACCGGGGACATTTTCAATCAGGGATGTTCTTTTTATGAAGAAGGTAATTATCTTCAAGCCATCAACGCTTATGAATCAGTCATTAAAAAGGGCGTTGAAAACCCTACGATTTATTACAATCTGGGTAATGCTTACTTTAAAAATCAGCAATTGGGAAAAGCTCTTGTTCACTATGAACGCGCTTTCAGGCTTTCTCCCCGCAACGAAGATATCCGTTTTAATCTCACTTTTGCCCGATTGAAAGCAACTAAAGAAAAAACTCCGGGTATTTTCAAAAAAATTTTTTTCAATATTTATAACCTTTTAAATATAAACGAATTGACGCTATTTACTTCTTTCTTCTATTTTTCCCTATGCATATTAATAGCTGTCTATATTTTCAAGAAAAAACATCTCTTATTATGGCTCATGATTCCGGTAGGATTTTTAATTGTTTTTAGTGGTTCGTGGCTGGGTATAAAAATTTATAACGAAAAAATAACTACTTCCGCTATTGTCATTGTCCCTTGCGGAGAGGTTCGCAACGGTCCATCTACTGATTATTCTATCGGTTTTACCCTTCCGGAAGGAGAAAAAGTAATCGTTCTTCAACAAAAAGACTCCTGGTATGCCGTTGGAATTAAAGAAAAAGGACTAAAAGGATGGATAAATAAAGAATCAATAGAAAAAATATAGCTATTTGGTAACCCGGTAATATATGACAAAAAACAATCTTCCTCCCTTTGAAATTATTTTTGACAAATACAAACAGAAAATATTCAATCTTATTTACCGTTTATTAAATAACCCTAATCAGGCAGAAGATTTAACCCAGGAAACCTTCCTGCGTGCTTATAAAGCTTATAATAATTTTCGTCAGGAGGCTGACATTTACTCCTGGCTTTACTGCATTGCTTTGAACCTATGCCGGGAAAAAATAAGACGGCTGGCAAAACAAAGAAAAAACACCATTATTTCTTTAGATCAGACCTTTGAAGATAAAGATGGTAAAGAAATAAATAAGCAAATCCCCGACCCCTATGCTAAAACCCCTCTGGAAATATTAGAAAAAGAATCTACCCGCTCGAAAATAAGGACAGCAATTGCCTCATTACCTGAAAAATACAGTAAAATAATTATTTTAAGGGAAATAGAACAATTCTCTTATGAAGAAATAGCTAAAATCCTGAATATATCCGGTGAATTAGTAGGCGTTCGCTTAATTAGAGCCAGAAAAATGCTCAAGAAAAAATTAAAAAAATTTGGTTCTTTGGAGTTAAGATAAAAATAGACATAAAAGGGGAAAACTGTTTTTTCAAGTTCCCAATTCCCAAATTCAAAATCCAAAATACAAAATTTAAAACAAAAAAATGAAGGTGAAATG
>JAGLYT010000095.1 GCA_023132075.1 bacterium | reverse complement strand
TCAGCTTTGCAGGCAGTGGCCACAAGAAAACCGGTTTTCATTCTTCTTCGGCATATTCAATATCCAGAATATAGTAGAAAATTGTTGGAAAGACGAGCCGTATGTGCGGATACGGTTGGAGAACTAATTAATAAAATACAGCAATATATTGAGCATGGGATGTATCCTGCTGACGTTAATGACGATGAATACCTTAGAACACATGGAAACCATTTAAATGACGGGAATAGTGCTCAGAGGGCATTAAAAAAAGTATTTAAAATTATTGGTACATCAACAGCTGTCGTATAGTTATGTAATTATAAACAATAAGTTTAATTCAAATTCACAGGACTTTGAATATATTTTTTAAGGGAAGAGATATTAAAAAAAAATGAAAAAGTATAGATTTATCGTTTCTTATTTATGGCGTCATAAATCGATGAGTGCATTAGGTGTTCAGTCGGAACATCATATTCAAAACGCTATTGAGAAAATACGTGGAGATTGTACGGTTATTATTGTTGCTCATCGTTTTTCTACGTTAGAAAAAGCCGATAAAATTATTGTGATTGAAAATGGCGAAATTGTTGAGATTGGAACGCAAAGTGAATTATTGGCTAATAAAGAACATTATGCTAAATATTATAACCTTCAGTATAAAGTAAAGACATCCAATGAAGATAGAGCAGATAATAAAGATACATAAAAAATATAATTAAATACCCCTGGAATAAGTGGTTTTAAAAAATTAAAAAAAAGAGGAAAGTATATGGTGGAAATAGGAGTAAATAAAAATTTTCATATATTGGGCGGTAAAAATATATTCGAAAAGAAGGATGAGAGATTTAAAGAATATCGCTTAAAATGGATCGAATGTCCGGAAAAATTTACTGTGCCCGACTTTCCTTTATTTGTAGATATTGAGTCTACAAGCACTTGCAATTTAAAATGTTCTTTTTGTTATAATAGAGAACGGATAAAGGGTGGGTTTATAAAATTTGATTTGGTGAAAAAAATTATGGATGAGGGGGCAGACAATGGACTTTACGGAGTGAAATTTAATTTCAGGGGGGAACCGCTTCTTCATCCGGAGATTCATAAATTTGTTAAGTATGCTAAAGATAAGGGGTTTATAGATGTTTATTTTAATACTCACGGACTAAAATTAAATGAGGAAAGAGTTTTAAAATTAATTGATGCAAAACTAGATAGAATTACCATATCTTTTGAGGGATACACAGAGAATGTCTATGAGAAATATCGTATAGGTTCAAATTTTAATAAAGTAATTAAAAATGTAGAGACACTAATACAGTTACGGAATAAGATGGGTGTAGATTATCCTAAAGTAAGGGTTCAGACCGTTTTAGTCCCGGAATTGATAAATCATTTGAAAGAATATAGAGATTTCTGGTTGGCGAAAGGTGCAGATGAAGTTGCTTATCTTGATTATAAGGAAATGAAAGAACATAAAAAGGGCATTGTTTATCCCTGGGCATGTCCACAACTGTGGCAGCGAATGTGTGTATGGTGGGATGGGACTATTATTCCCTGTAATCATGACGACCGCGGCATGTTAAATTTAGGAAATATCGAGAACATTTCGCTTAAAGATGCATGGAAATCCGAAAGGTTAAATCGGGTCAGAGAGCTCCATAAAAATGGAAATTCTCATTTAGTTGAAGGATGTAATGGTTGTTTTCTGAGAGACAGCGAGATTAGAAAATTGACGGAGGAGGAAAAATGATTCCTGCAATTTTAATGGGTAGGGAGGGCAGTAAAGGATTTCCGGGTAAAAACACGTATCAGGTCATTGGAAGGCCTCTGATGGCTTATCCTTTACTTGCGGCAAAAAATTCAAAATATGTCGATGATGTTTTTTTAACTACTGATTCTGAAAAGTTAAAAAACATTGCTTTTAGCTTTGGAGCAAAAATTATTCATCGTCCCGGCGAATTATGTACGGATGAAGCTTTAGGTGAAGATGTTTTTGTACATGGATATAAGCATATAGTTTCTCATATTAACAAAAATATTGAGGTAGTAGTTTTATTATTGTGTAATGCTGTAACTGTTTTAGCCGAAACTATTGATAAAGGAATAGAGATTTTACGCGCTAATCCATCTTTTGATTCTGTAGTAACAGTTTCCCGTTATAATATGTGGAGCCCGTTACGAGCCAGGAAGATTGGGGAAGATAATTTATTACATCCTTTTGTCCCTTTTGAAAGTTTTGGTAATCCGCAAAAATTGAATTGCGATAGAGATTCACAGGGAGATGTTTGGTTTGCTGATATGGGGGTTTCAATAGTAAGGCCTGCCTGTCTTGAGAATATTGAAAAAGGGTTGTTGCCTCAGAAATGGATGGGGCAAAAAATATATCCGCTAAAACAATGGGGTGGATGTGATGTAGATTATGACTGGCAGATTCCACAGTTAGAGTATTGGTTGCGCAAAAATGGTTTTACCGAGGAAGAAATTCCTTATAATAAATAAACTTAAAAATAGCGAGAGGATAATTTTATGTTTAAAAAAATAAAAAATAAAAATGTCCTTATTACCGGAGCGAGTTCCGGAATAGGTGCATGTATGGCTGAGTTATTTTCTTCCTATGGAGCAACGGTAGGAATTCATTATTGTCGGGGGGATGAGAGAGCAAAAAAATTGCGTAAAATAATAAAAGCCAAAGGCGGAGAGGCGGAAATATTCAAAGCTGATTTGTTAAAAGCAAAAGAAAGAACAAAGTTGGTTAGTTCTTTTATTAATGTTTTTAAAGGGATAGATATACTTATTAACAATGCAGGAGGAATAATCGGGAATAAGCATTTTTTAAACCTGGATGAAAAATCATGGAAAGAAACGTTTTCTTTAAATGTTGAGGCTCCCTTTTTTTTGGCTCGGCAGGTTTTTATTCATATGAAAAAAAATAAAGGCGGAAAAATAATAAACATCAGTTCAATTGCAGCTAAATATGGGGGGTCCCCCAATTCCCTACATTATGGAGCAGCAAAAGGTGCCTTGGAATCTGTTACTACTGGATTAGCCAGGGCAGGAGCGCCCTATAATATTTTGGTTAATACGATAAGGGGTGGATTTATAGATACCCCATTTCATAAAAAATTTAAAAGACCGAATATTGAAGCCAGAATAAAACTTATTCCTTTAAAAAGGCCGGGAGAACCGATAGATATTTCCCGGATGGCTTTGTTTTTAGCTTCGGAAGCAGGCGATTTTATTACAGGAGAAACATTTAGTGTTAGTGGAGGGGATTAAATGAAGGTTTTGATTTCTACCAGTTCTTTTGGGAAATTTACTGACGATTCTTTAGAAAAATTAAAAAAAACAGGATTGGATGTCACATTAAATCCGTATAAACGGCAGCTTAGACCGCAAGAGAGTATTGACTTGCTCAAAGGGGTAACGGGTTTAATTGCCGGGACAGAACCTTTAACAATGGAAGTATTAGAAAAGGCAAATAAATTAAAAGTAATTTCCCGTTGTGGGGCAGGATTGGATAATGTTGATTTGGAAGCGGCAAAAAAGATGGGAATAAAAGTTTTTTCCACTCCCGATGTTCCTATCGAATCGGTGGCGGAATTGACCTTAGGATTAATCCTTTCATTATGCCGGCGAATAACAGAAAGCAATCGAAATATTAAAAATGGGAAATGGGCCAAACTTATGGGAGAATTACTGTATAATAAAACTTTAGGTGTTATCGGTTTGGGAAAAATAGGTAAAAGACTGGTGGAATTAATTCAGCCTTTTAATGTCGATCTCATAGCTTGTGAACTTAACCCCGATATTTCATTTACAAATAAATTTAAAATTAAAATAGTTTCTCTAAATCAACTTTTATCACAGGCGGATATTATTTCTATACACATTCCTTTTTCTCCAAAAGTGCAGAATCTTATAGGAATAAAACAATTTAATCTTATGAAAAAAAATGCCTTATTAATAAATACTGCCAGGGGAGGAATAGTTGATGAAGGAGCATTAAAGGGGGTTTTAGAAAATAAGAGGATTAAAGGGGCGGCTTTAGATGTTTTTGAAGAGGAGCCTTATAACGGGCCTTTAAAAGATATGGAGAATATAATACTAACTGCCCATATGGGCACCTATGCTAAAGAAACAAGAATTCAAATGGAAAGCGAATCGGTGGATAATCTTTTAAAAGGATTAGAGAAAAATTAATGGTAAGAAAAAAAAATATGTCAGAAAATGTATTGTATATATTTGATAACGTACTGCGGTATAAAGAATACGTTAAAAAATTTGGAGAAAATAAAAAAATATTTATTTGCCCTTTGACCGCCAATGAAGATTATATTTCTTCAACCTTTCATGAGTTTGAAATTATTCAAGGGGATAAAGAAATTATAAAAGTTCCTTTCCTGCATTATTTTAATGAAAAAGCATTTTCTGAAAAAGACAATTATATTAAGTTTATTTACGAATTCGGCAATTTATTTATATCTAAAAATAGAAATTTAAAGGAGTATTTTAAATGTCCTTTTGAATCGTTTTCTGTATGGTGGTTTTCTTTAATTGCAGAAAAGAATACCTTAAAAACAGATACCTACCATAGATTAGTTAAATTGCTAACTATTTTAGATATTCAGCAAAGATATTCCTGTAATGAAGTTTGGTTAAATATTGCTGATACAGAATTAACTTATTCGATAATAAATAATTTCGAAGGGAAAAGAGTTAAATGTAATAATTTAGGAGGAACTAAAAAAAAATCAGAGATTGTTTTTTTTCTAAATAATTTTGTAAAAGCTTTTGGATATTTTTTGCGTACTTTAGGTAGGCTTGTGTTTCTGAAATTATATATGTTCGGATTAAATAGCCGTAAGAAAATTCTAAGAAACAGTAAATATGTTTTGTTTACCTATTTCCCTTTTGTAGATAAAAAAGGCATTAAAGATAAAAAATTTATTAATAAGTACTATGAACCATTACAAAGAGCTGTGGAGCAAAAATATAAAGATCAATTTATTTGGTTAGCAATGATAGTCCCTGTGGGTGGTTCTAAATGGAGAGAGAGTGTTGCTTTAGGCAGGAAAGTGAATGTGTGGGGGAATTCTCTTTTTTTTTGTGAAGAATGGCTGAAATTTTTAGATTTTTTTAAAATTATATTTCAGTACAGTTATTTGTCAATAAAATTTTTTTTAAAATTATCTTATCTTTCCAAAAAATTTAAATACTTGGGAGATATTAATATTTGGGCGATTTTTAGAAAAAATTGGTATTATTCTTTCAGTGGTTGGGTTTTAATGGAAGGGCTTATTTATTACCGTATTTTTGATCGACTATTTCATCAATTGGAAAATGATATAGTAATTACTTATTTAGCGGAGAATCATGCCTGGGAAAAAGCGTTGAATATTGCCGGTCATAAAAGAAAAAACTTTAAAATAATAGGTATTCAACATACCCATGTTCCCTTATTGCTTTTGAATTATTTTAATTATAAAGAAGAACTAAAAGAAGGGGATGATATTCAAACAATGCCAAAACCTGATTACTTGGCCTGTGTAGGAAATATTCCTGCTAAACTTTTTAAAAATATGGGTTGGGACAAAAAAAGAGTTTTTATATTGGGTAATATTAGATTTCAACATTATAGATATTTATTAACGCATAGAGTAATTTGGAAAGAGAGAAAAAATCGAATAATAATTGCTTTATCTATTGTTCCCGAAGAAGCTAAAGAGGTTTTACTTTATGCCTATCAAGCATTTAGAGATAAACCAAATTACCAAATACTGATTAAGGGTCATCCTTTGCTTGATATTTTTAAATTAGTTAAATCTTTAAAGATAAAAATGGATAAAGATATCTTTGAATTTGTTAATACTCCTTTGACCAGGCTTTTACCATTATCAAAAGCAACAGTAGTTACTGGTTCTTCAGCTGCTTTAGAAAGCATTGCTTCTCAATGTCCGGTGATTATTCCTCGTCTGGTGAGCACTGTGGATATAAATCCTCTTTCCGGGATAACTGATTTGGCTGTTTATGCAGGGGGGCCGAAAGAATTAAGAAAAGTAGTTGATGAAATAATGACAAAACGGGAATCTCCGCTTTTTTATGAAAAGTGCAAGAAGTTTATTGAATATTATTGTGAGTTTTTAAATTCAGATAATGAATTTTTAAGTAGAATTGAAAGGCTAAAAGGCTGATTATTTATGATTAAGAATTTTAAGATTTTATTGGTCTATCCAAATTTGACTATGGTAAATTTGCTTCCAACTAATATTTCTATTTTGTCAGCGTATTTAAAAAGCAAAGGTTTTCAGGTTAGTTTATTTGATACTACTTTGTATAGGGATAGCAGGAAGACTCAAGATGAAATACGAGTTGAATATTTACAAGTAAAAGAAGTTAATTTGTCTCAATATGGTGTGTTTTATAAGTCTACCAATGTTTTTGATGATT
>JAGLYT010000094.1 GCA_023132075.1 bacterium | reverse complement strand
GGATCTACCTCGGGAAACATATTAAATGAAAAAACAGCTTCTTTTACTCCAACATAAGGAAGCTTATAGGTTTTCAATTCGGGAAAATCTTTAATTTTTTTACCTAACATTACCTGGGTTGCTATACGGGCTACAAGAATTCCCGTAACTTTAGAAACAAAAGGGACCGTACGAGAACCTCTGGGATTTGCCTCAAGGATATAAACTTTATCATCACAAATAGCATACTGTATATTCATTAAACCTACTACTTTCAATTCTTTTGCGATTCGAGCTGTATATTTCTCTATCGTCTTTAAACATTCTTTTTTAATCGTTCTTGTGGGAATGGCACAGGCAGAATCCCCCGAATGAACACCGGCCAACTCTATGTGCTCCATAATGGCTGCAACAAATGTATCCTCTCCATCGGAAAGAGCATCAACTTCTATTTCAACGGCCTGTTCAAGAAATCGGTCAATAAGCATTGGATATTCAGGACTAACTTTAATTGCTTTCTCGGCATATTTTAAGAGCATAGTTTCATCATAAATTATCTCCATCCCTCGCCCGCCTAACACAAAAGACGGCCTTACCATCAGGGGATAACCTATTTTTTTAGCAATAGTAACAGCTTCTTCCAATGAACGGGCTATACCGCTTTCCGGTTGGGGAATATCAAGAATAACCATTTTCTTGCAAAATCTCTCTCTATCTTCCGCTAAATGAATACTTTCCGGCAACGTACCTAAAATATTCACCCCATTATCTTCCAATTCCTTAGCAATATTTAAGGGAGTTTGTCCGCCAAACTGGACAATTACCCCCTCCGGTTTTTCTTCCTTATAAATTGCCAGAACATCTTCAACGGTCAGTGGCTCAAAATAAAGTCTATCGGAAGTATCATAATCGGTAGATACTGTTTCGGGGTTACAGTTGACCATAATTGACTCATATTTTTCATCTCTCAGAGCAAAAGCTGCGTGCACACAGGTATAATCAAATTCTATTCCCTGACCGATTCTATTCGGGCCGCCGCCTAAAATCATTACTTTTTTATTTGACGAAACAGTAATTTTATCCTCATCCTTAGCATTATAGGTAGAATAATAATACGGTGTGTACGCTTCAAATTCAGCCCCACAGGTATCTACCTGTCTGAATGTAGGAAAGATATTTTTCTCTTTGCGTAAATTACGAATATAATTTTCATCTTTTTTTAAAAGAAAAGCTATCTGCCTGTCGGAAAAACCATATTTTTTTGTTTTTATTAATAAATCATAAGGAAACATGTCCTGTTCGGCATAATTAATAATCTCTTTTTCTAAATCGACAATTTGTTTAATATTATATAAAAACCACCTATCTATTTTTGATAAACCATAAATTTCTTCTATACTAAAACCTTCATCCAAAGCACATTTTATATAAAAAATCCTATCAGGGGAAGGAATTCCCAGTTTTTTTGATATTTTACCTTGGGTTAAAGATTTAAATTTTTTATCTAACCCATAACTTCCTGTTTCCATAGAACGCAAAGCCTTTTGCAGTGCTTCTTTAAATGTCCTTCCGATAGACATAACCTCACCTACTGCCTTCATAGAAGTAGTTAAAACATTACTCGCAGAGGGAAATTTCTCGAAATTAAAACGGGGAATTTTAACTACACAGTAATCAATAGTTGGTTCAAAACAAGCAGGCGTCTTCTGAGTAATATCATTAGATATTTCATCCAGAGTATATCCTACTGCTAATTTAGCCGCTATTTTGGCTATGGGAAAACCGGTTGCTTTAGAAGCCAGAGCGGAACTGCGTGATACACGCGGATTCATTTCAATAACTACCATTTTTCCGTCTTCCGGATTAACCGCAAACTGTACGTTAGATCCCCCTGTCTCCACCCCAATTTCCCTGATTATTTTTATCGCCGCGTTACGCATCTGTTGATATTCTTTATCGGTGAGAGTTTGGATGGGAGCAACAGTAATACTATCCCCGGTATGAACCCCCATAGGATCCAAGTTTTCTATTGAACAAACAATAATTACATTATCATTTATATCCCTCATCACTTCTAATTCAAATTCTTTCCAACCAATTACTGACTCTTCTATCAATATCTCATTAATCAAACTACTATCTAAAGCTTTAATTGCCATTTCTTTAAATTCTTCAATATTATAAGCCACTCCTCCACCGGTTCCCCCCATAGTAAAACTGGGACGAATAATTACCGGAAAACCTATCTTTATCGCTGTTTCTTCGGCTTCACCTAAATTATATGCCTGTCCGCTTTTCGGTAAATCCATACCGATTTTTTCCATTGCTTTTTTAAACAATTTTCTGTCTTCCGCTTTTTTAATTACTTCACAATTTGCTCCAATCATTTCTACATTATATTTCTTAAAGACACCTTTTTCTTCTAACTTTACCGCCACATTAAGCGCTGTCTGCCCCCCCAGGGTAGGCAATACGGCATCCGGTTTTTCCCGGGCAATAATTTTTTCGAGCATTTCAGGAACTATCGGTTCAACATAAGTATGATCGGCCATTTCGGGGTCAGTCATAATCGTTGCCGGATTACTATTTACTAAAACAATTTCATATCCTTCTGCTCTCAACGCTTTACATGCCTGTACTCCGGAATAATCAAATTCACATGCCTGTCCGATTATAATCGGTCCCGACCCAATAATTAATATTTTTTTTATATCCGTTCTTTTAGGCATTTTTGTTATCCTTAATAGGAAGACTTATATTTGTATTCCCTTCCCAACTATTTTATTCGCTAATTATTGCATTAAATCAGTAAATTCTTTAAATAAATATCGTGCATCCTGCGGACCGGGAGAAGCTTCCGGATGAAATTGAACAGAAAAAACAGGGAGTTTCTTATGTCTAATTCCGGCTAAAGTCCGGTCATTAAGATTTATGTGGGTCATTTCCACTTCCTCGTTCAATGATTCTATATCCACACAAAAACCATGATTTTGAACGGTTATAATTATTTTGTTGGTTTTTAAATCCTTCACCGGATGATTTCCCCCCCGATGGCCGAATTTAAGTTTGTAAGTTTTCCCTCCCATAGCTAACCCTAAAATCTGATGTCCCAGGCAAATTCCAAAAATAGGCAACTTCTCCAATAACTGCCTTGCTGTTTCTATTACATAAGGAACACCTTGCGGGTCACCCGGACCGTTAGAAATTAATAATCCGTCCGGTTTTAGTTTTAATATATCAACAGCTTTTGTTTTAGCCGGAACAACCTTTACCGCACAATTATGTAATGCCAATTCCCGTAATATATTATATTTCACTCCACAATCAATAACTACTACTTTATATTTTCCTTTTTTTTCCCATTCATAAGCTTTCTTAGCAACAACTTCTCTTACCAAATCCCTTCCAATTAAAGAAAGGGATTTTTTTGCTTTTTCCACTAAAAAACTCTTATCCAAACACTCCGTAGATATAACTGCTTTCATTGCTCCCTGAGTACGAATATGTTTAGTCAGTGCACGAGTATCAATCCCTTCTATTCCCATAACATTGTGTTTTTTAAGGAAATTAATTAAACTGTCTTGCGCCCGCCAGTTACTGCTGATTTGACTGCATTCTTTAACGACAAATCCTTCCATAAAAGGCCTTATTGATTCATAATCATCTTTATTTACTCCATAATTTCCGATTAAAGGATAAGTCATAGCAACTATTTGCCCTTTATAGGAAGGATCGGTTAAAATCTCCTGGTATCCCATCATACTGGTATTAAAAACAATTTCTCCCGTCCTTTCACCTGATGCACCAAAAGAACTACCTTCAAATATAGTTCCATCTTCCAGAGCAATTATTGCTTTCATTATTATCCTTTCTTTAAAATATCTAAATTTTAGAATTTGTTTTACAATTTAAAAACCAATTTTTCCCCACAATTGCACTATGTAACCACAGAGACTTAGGTGTCTTCTACATTTTAATTTGTCATTATACTTTATTTTACATCTTTATGTCAAATATCCATAAGCACAAAAATACCCCGCAGCAAGCTGCGGGGTATCAAAGATTTATCCTACATAACTTTTGAACAGTAAGATACGGGATAATTAAACCCAAGACCATTTGACTTCCTGTAGTCTCATTAAATTAAATACAGGGTAAACAACTTTTACCCATAAGATACTCATCAATAAAATAAGCTGTCCGCCGACCCTCTACTATAGCCCAAACAATAAGTGATTGTCCCCGCCTCATATCCCCGGCACTAAATATTCCTTTTCTTGAGGTCATTTGTTTTTTATCGCTTTTTACGTTCCCCTGATTATCCAACTTGAGATCAAGTTTATCCAATAATCCCTGTTGCTGAGGACCAATAAAACCTATTGCCAAAATTATCAAATCCGCTTCTATTTCAAATTCACTGCCTGGAATCTCTTTCATTATCGGAGAAGAATTTTTATCTTTTTTAATAAACTCTACTTTTACACAGATAATTTTTTTTACTTCCCCTTTTTCCCCTATAAATTTTTTAGTTAAAACCGACCAGCAGCGTTCTCCACCTTCCTGATGTGAAGTAGAAGTCTTTAAAATTACCGGATACATAGGCCACGGAAAATCCTGACTACGCGATTCGGGAGGTTTAGGTAAAAGCTCAATTTGTACTATTTTACCTGCACCCTGCCGATGAGCTGTTCCTATACAATCAGCACCGGTATCGCCACCTCCGATAACTACTACCTTTTTCCCCTTAGCATTAATTAATTTTCCGTCAACAATTTTTTCTCCGGAAACCTTCTTATTGGCTTGCACTAAATAATCCATAGCAAAATGAATACCTTGCAGTTTCCTGCCTTCGATTCTTAAATCACGGGGGACAGAACTACCACCGGCAAGACATATTGCATCATATTCTGCCAAAAGTTTTTCTGCGGATAAGTCATTCCCCACATTTACCCCGGTGATAAACTCAATTCCCTCTTTTTCATAAATTGCCAGTCGCCGGTCTATTATTTTTTTTTCCAGTTTAAAATCGGGAATACCGTAACGTAAAATTCCTCCGATTTTATTATTTTTTTCAAAAACAACTACTTTATGGCCGGCTTGATTTAATTGCACAGCACAGGATAATCCTGCCGGGCCTGAGCCGACAACAGCAACCCTTTTTTCTGTTCGCATTAAAGGAAGCGAAGGTTTTATTAATCCTGTGTTAAAAGCATATTCAACTACAGCTAATTCATTCTCCCTTATAGTTACCGCATCATCATTAAATCCCAAAACACATGCATATTCACAAAGAGCAGGACATAGTCTCCCTGTAATTTCAGGTAAATTATTAGTAGCTGTAAGCAATTCAAATGCCTTTTTCCAATGACCGTTAAAAACATAGTCATTCCATTCCGGAATATAATTTCCCAACGGACATCCCCAATGACAAAAGGAAGTGCTACAATCCATACAGCGTGCTGCCTGTTCCTGAGAATGGGAAACATCAGGTAAAATTGTTACTTCACAAAAATCTTCAATTCGTTCTTTGACTGCCCTGTATTGACTATTTTGTTTTTTAATTTTTAAAAAACCTTTAGGATCTCCCATTTGAACCCCCCTCCAAATCTAATGTCTCTTTTTTTCTCTTTTCTTCTAAAACACGCCTGTATTCTACAGGCATTACTTTTATAAACTTTTTAATTTTATTTTCAAAATTATCTAAAATCGTTTTTGCCCGGGAACTTTGCGTATAAATATAGTGACTATTCAGTAAATCATAAACGGTTTTTTCATCTTTTCTATCTATTTTTTCCAACTCTACCATATTCAAATTGCATTTATCTTTAAAATTATTTTTTTCATCGTAAACATAGGCAATTCCACCTGACATCCCGGCAGCAAAATTCCTTCCTGTTTTACCCAGAATAACCACTCTTCCCCCGGTCATATATTCACAACCGTGATCCCCCACTCCTTCTACCACTGCGTATAAACCGGAATTTCTGATACAAAATCTCTCCCCGGCAACCCCGCAAATATAAGCTTCGCCTGCTATTGCACCATAAAAAGTCGTGTTCCCAATAATAATATTTTCCTCCGGTTTATAATCCGTTTTCTTATCCGGATAAACAATTATTTTTCCTCCGGATATACCTTTCCCGATATAATCATTAGCCAAACCCTCCAATTCAAAGGTTATCCCTTTAGCCAACCAGGCACCAAAGCTTTGACCGGCGACACCTTTAAACTTAAAACAAATAGTATCCTCCGCAAGAGCTTTTTCCCCATATTTTTTACATACCTTTCCACTCAACATTGCCCCGGTGGTTCTATTTACATTTTTGATTTTTAACTCCATGCTGACTTTTTGTGCTTGTTCTAAAGCCGGCCGGGCATATTCAATAAGTTTCTTATCCAAAACGTGCTCAATTCCGTGATCCTGCTCAATCGAACCTGAAAATTTATGAGC
>JAGLYT010000093.1 GCA_023132075.1 bacterium | reverse complement strand
TGCTGATACTAAGTTTGAGTTTGGTTTATACGAAGATGAACTTATTTTAATTGATGAGGTGTTGACCCCTGATTCATCCCGGTTTTGGCCGAAGGATGATTATGAAGTGGGCAGATCGCAGGCAAGTTTCGATAAACAGTTTGTAAGGGATTATTTGATTAGCCGTGGGGATTTGGATAAAAAGGAAACCTTTTCTACTCCTTTACCCGAGACAATAGTGCAAAAAACCAGCCGGAAATACCTGGATATCTATAAGATAATTACCGGAAAAGATTTAATTCAATAAGATTTAGAGTTTTTATCAGCTATGCTACTCAAAACTCTGTAGTTGAATTGATCCTGAGCACTTCACTTTGTTCGGCATAAACTCAGTCGAAGGGTCGACGGTTTAATTATCCCGTATCTTACCGCTCAAAAGGCATGTGGGATAAATCTTCGATTCCCTGCAACTTGCTGCGGGGTAGATGGTTTTTAAAAAGATAATTAAAAAAATTAACATTACTAAATGAAGGGGGGAAATTATGGAAATGAAAACGATGAATTTTCTTAAGGAAAAATGTGGAGAAGAAAATTATAAAAAACTTACAGCATTAAACAATCAAAAAATTAATGGTTTTGTTACCGGGTATATTCAATTATGTAATCCGGAAAAGGTTTTTGTGCGTACCGATTCTGCGGAAGATGCTTTATATATCAGAAATAAAGCAATAGAAAACGGAGAGGAAAAGAAGTTGGCTATGGATGGACACACGGTTCATTTTGACGGATATTATGATCAGGCAAGAGATAAAGGAAACACTAAATATTTGCTGGCGAAAGGAATAGATTTTGGGCCTAGTATTAAGGGAATAAACAAGGAAGAAGGACTTATGGAGATTCAGGAGTATTTAAAAGACAGCATGGTAGGGAAAGAAATGTATATTTGTTTTTTCTGCCTGGGACCTTTGGATTCTGAATTTTCCATTGTTTGTGCGCAAATTACAGATTCAAGTTATGTAGCACACTCCGAGGGGATTCTTTACCGCAGTGGATATGAAGAATTTAAAAAGAAAGAAAATTGTAATGATTTTTTTAGATTTGTTCATAGTGCGGGGGTTATTGAATCAGGGGTAAGTAAAAATGTTGCTCAACGCCGCGTATATGTAGATTTACAGGATAAAATTGTTTTTAGCACTAATACTCAATATGCAGGGAATACTGTGGGACTTAAAAAATTGGCTTTACGACTAGCTATTTATCAGGCTTCCAAAGAAGATTGGTTAGCCGAACATATGTTTGTGATGGGTATCCATAATCCGAAAGGTCGGGTGACTTATTTTACAGGGGCTTTTCCCAGTGCCTGTGGAAAAACCTCAACCTCAATGTTGCCCGGAGAAACAATTATTGGGGATGACATTGCCTATTTAAGAAATAGAGAAGGGAAAATATACGCTGTAAATGTAGAGAGTGGAATTTTTGGAATTATTCGTGATGTTAATCCGGAAAGTGATCCTTTAATCTGGGAAGCACTTACTTTTTCGGGGGAAGTCATTTTTTCTAATGTTTTGGTGACTGAAAAAAATGCTCCTTCCTGGTTGGGAGATGAGAGGGGAATTCCGGAGGAGGGAATTAATTATTCAGGCGAGTGGGTAAAAGGAAAAAAAGATGCTAAAGGAAATGACATAACTTCTTCCCATAAAAATGCAAGATATACGGTTCGTATCAACAGATTAAAAAATCGTGATATCAAGGCAGATGATCCGCAGGGAGTATTGGTCGGTGGAGTTATTTATGGAGGCAGGGATTCTAATATTTCTGTTCCGGTACAAGAGTCATTTGATTGGAAACACGGGGTGTTAACCATGGGAGCCTCTCTGGAATCGGAAACTACTGCGGCAACGTTAGGACAGGAAGGAGTAAGAAAATTTAATATTATGGCTAACCTTGATTTCTTATCTATTCCTCTGGGAAAGTATATAAATAAATATCTTAATTTTGGAAGCAAACTAACTTCCGCTCCTATTATTTTTGCGGTTAATTATTTTCTGAAAAATAGCAATGATGATTATTTAACTGAAAAAGAAGATAAACATGTGTGGATAAGATGGATGGAACAGCGGATACACAAGGAAATAGATGCGATTAAAACTCCGACAGGTTTTATTCCTGAATACGAAGACCTTAAACGGTTATTTAAAGAGGTTTTAAATAAAGATTATACTAAAGAAGAGTATGGAGAACAATTTACCCTAAGGGTTGCCGAAAATATTGCTAAAATTGAGAGGATTGTTGAGGTATATAAGAATAGTGTTCCTGATACTCCCGATGTATTATTTAAGGTTTTGGAAGAACAAAAACAACAATTGGAAAGGGTGAAAGCTGAGCACGGGGATTACATTTCTCCGGAAATTTTAAAAGCTTCTAATTAAAGTTCCCCGATTAAATCTTTCATTTTTATTCCCAGGGCATGGGATATTTTATAAAGGGTCATTATTGATGCTGAATTGCGGGCATGTTCAAGTTGGGAGATTAAACTCTTGGATAGATTTGTATGTTGGGAAAGTTGGTCTAATGTCCAATCTTTATGTTTCCGGTATTTTTTTATGCGTTTTCCTATCTGGGTATTTATTTTAAGTGTTACATCTTCAATTATACCCATATGTAGCAGTTGTTTTTTGATAGAGTTTTTTAATTGTTCAGCATCAAAGGGCTTTTTTATGTAATCAAATGCCCCATTTTTAAGTGAAACTAAAGCACTGTCTACGGAAGGATACCCGGTTAAAATAATTATTCCTATTCTAGGGTCTATTTCTTTTAGTTTTTTAAAGATTTCCAGTCCACCAATTGAAGGTAATTTTAAATCCAGAATTCCGATGTTGAAGTAATTTGGTTTAAATTGCTCCAATGCTTTTTGTTCATCGGTAAAATAGGTTACTTCCCACCCATAAGAAGTAAATTTTTCCTTAATAAATTTACAAATATCTTCCTGGTCGTCAATAACAAGTATTCTTATCGTTGATTTTGCCATAATTATTTCTCCCTTGAGCCAATATTTGTTGTTTACTTTTTAGTTTATTTGATTTTTTTCATATTTTTTCTTAAAATATTATCCGTTTTATAATTAAGCAGATTTTCAGATAAAGGAAGACTTATAACCATTTTTGTTCCCTGACCCATCACGCTCTTCACATTAATATTACCCTGGTGCTGTTCAATTATACGGGAACTAATATTCAAGCCCAGCCCTGCTCCGGATTGTGATTCTTTCGTAGTATAAAACGGATTAAAAATTTTGTCAATATTTTCTTTTGCAATTCCACAACCGGTATCAGTAATTTCAATGACTATTGTGGGTGTTGAAAATAACAATTGCTGAGGGGAAAAGCAGGGTTTAAATGTTTTTACAATGATGGTTTTTTTAGCGGTTGATGCAACAGCGTGGATGCTATTTTCTATTATATTAATAAACATTTGTTCGATTAGGATAGGATTGATTTTTATTTCAGGGAGGTCAGATTCAAGTTGCCTGATAATTTTTATTTTGTTTTTAGAAATTTGCTGAGCAAGAAAATCCAATGAGTCTTCAATAAGTTTATTAATATTAAATAAATGCTTGTCCATCAGGTCTTTTTTAGAAAAAACAGAAAATCCTTTTACAATTTTTGTTGCCCGTTTTACTTCTTTTTCGATTATATTTAAATCTTTAGTGGTGTTTTTTTTAGAAACACTTTTTAATAAGTGTCCGGTGATGTTTATTTTGGTTAAGGATTTATTTAGCTCGTGAAACATTTCATTGGATAGTTGCCCGATTATAGCAAGTTGTTCGTTTTTAGCAATCCATTCCTGTTGTTTTTTTATTTTTTTAATTGATTGGGCATTACTAATAGCAATAGCTGATTGATTAGCCAGGGTGGTCAGTAATTTTAAATCTTCCCGATTGAATAAATCCCCTGATTGCTTGTTTCCCAGATTTAATAGTCCGATTAATTTATTATTCATATAAAGAGGCACGCATACTTTCGCTTGTATAAAGAGCAGGTCTTGGTGAAGCTGTTGTAATTCTTTACTTTTTCTCTGGGAAAGCATATTTCTTTCAATTTCTTCTTGCAGTAAGATGAAATTATGCTTGTTAAAATATTGAACTAATCTGTTTTGGTGGGTTAATTGAATTTCGTTAAGTCTATTATTTTTTTTCAAACCCTCAAGATATTTGAAAGCATAGGAGTCCTTTGATTGGTCATAAAGGATTAAAGAGCAGGAAGTTAGATGCATTGTTTTATAAATAGTAGTTACAATTAAAGGGATTAATTCTTCCAGTTCTAAAATTGTAAGCAGAGATGTCGTGAAATTTTTAAGGATAACCTGGTAGTTATATTTATTTTTGAAAAGGATAGTTTCTAAGAAATTTTCCAATTTTTTCCGTATGGAAAAAAATCCCAAAAATAAAATAAGGCTTATAAGAGTTAAAGTAAAAGTTGCATTTATTTTGTGGATGTAGGCCATTTCTTTAATTACGAAAAAACCCATTAAATAACTCAGCCCTACTAAAAAGAGCCAGCAGGAATAAACAAGCCCTTTTTTAAAAACAATATTAATATCTATCAGTCTGAATTCGATAATCGCATATGCTACCGATAAGGAATAGACACAATTAGCGATATTACCAATGGGATAGATGCGAATTCCATATAAAGGTAGGAAGTTTGTACTTCCGCCAATAAAACCAATAAGAGAACCCCAGAAAACATATTTCATTCGATTGGATTTGTAGCCAATGGATTTCTTGTAAGAATTGTATAAAAGATAGAGAGAGTAGATGGTAAAAAAGACGAAAATTATTCCAAAATATAGATCTCCGGAACATATCTTGGGATAATATCCCCAGTAATATTTTGTCAGTTCTTTACCGATTAGGGGAAAACCGATAATGTTTGAAGTTAGGAAAAATAAACTGGAAAAATAACCTGCCTGCAGGATTGTTTTATTTATTTTCTTTTTATTTTCCGTAAAAACTAAAACAAAATGGAAAAAAGAAGAAGGGATAAAAAACAGCCCGTTTACGAGAATAAATCTGGTAGAAAAAAATGCTTCTTGATAGGAGGAACTGGCATAGATAAGAAAAGCACCCAAATTCCAGATTCCCACACAAAAGTTCCAGAAAGCAAAAGTTCTGTTAATAACACATCGGCTGTTTTTAATTAAAATAAAAATAGCTAAACAAAAATTCAATAAAAAAGCGATTAAAATTGGGAAAACATAAATATTCATAATGAGTTTTTCCTTAATTATGATACCTCTTTATGGCCAAAGCCGCACATCTTCCGGCAAAACCGTAAGTATTTATTAAAGTAACTTCTACTTGAGCCGGACGTGCACAATTAGGGACATAATCCAGATCACAGTCAGGATCAGGATGCTGATAATTTATTGTCGGGGGGATAAAGTTTTTCTCCATAACTAATAAACAGGTTATTGTCTGCATTGCTCCCGCTGCCCCCGGAGGATGTCCCAACATTGACTTTATTGAACTTATCGGAAGTTTGTAAGCGTATTTTCCAAATGCTTTTTTTATGGCTATGGTTTCCATTTTTCCGTTTAAAGGGGTCGAACTTCCGTGGGCACAAAGATATCCGACCTGATTGTTTTCTATTTGCCCCTCCGCCAGTGCTTCTTTTATTGTCCGGGCTGATTCTTCTCCGCTTGGGTCAAGTGCAGTCATATGATAAGCAGTAGAATTTGCTCCGTAACCGACGATTTCTCCGTATATTGTTGCCTTTCTCTCTAAAGCATGCTCAAGTTCTTCTAAAATAATTATTCCTGCCCCTTCTGCTAAAATAAAACCGTCCCGCTCTTTATCAAAAGGCCTGCTGGCTTTTTCCGGAGCATCATTGCGATGGGACAAAGCGCGCAGGGAACAAAAAGAATTAAAAGTTGCAGGGGTAAGCGGGGCTTCTGTTCCTCCTGCCAGTATAATATCTTGTAAATTATTCCTTATTGCACAATATCCCAAACCAATAGCATCGGTGGCAGAGGTGCACCCTGTAGAAAGGACATTGCTCTGTCCCTTTAATTTAAATTCCAGTGAAATATATCCGGAACAGGCACTGGGAAGCCAGGAAAGATATAAGTAAGGACTGATGCTTTCCGGCCCCTTGGTTGCACAAAGATTAAATTGTGGTTCCCCAATGTTTACCCCGGCTACTCCTAACCCGACAAAAGTCCCGATTCTTTCCTTATTTTCTTCTTCAAGCTTTAATTTAGAATCATTAACGGCTAATTTTGCTGCTACTATTGCAAATTGAAATGCTCTGTCTATAAAAGGTAATTTTTCTTTTTCTATATAGACAGCAGGATTAAAATTGTGTACCTCTCCTGCCATCTGGCTGTAAAAATTATCAGCATTAAAGCGCGTAACCCGTACTACACAATTTTTACCGGAAACAAGTCCCTGCCAGAAAAATTCTTTCCCGATACCATTGGGTGCTACCACCCCTAAACCGGTAACGACAACCCTTCTTCTTTTATACAATTTATCCCCTATAATCCTTTAATAATAAGCATGAATTTTTTCCCATAAAACAACAAGAAGTTTGTAA
>JAGLYT010000092.1 GCA_023132075.1 bacterium | reverse complement strand
GTTATATTGGTTTAGATTGGTTAAAGGATTAAAGAAAAAGGCATAAAGGTAAAAGAAAAAGACTAAAAATAAAGGCAAAAGATATTTTTTTCTAGACACATAATTTTACCCCTTGGGCACGCAAAAAAAAATAGTCCATAGTCCATCCGCCTTACGGATTGTCGAGACCCACCTTACTAACTGGTGGACAGGCTTTCGCTCTGCTCCAGCAGTCGATAGTCCATAGACAACGGAACAAAGACAACAGACATAAGATTTGGAAAAGTTGGGAGTTTGAAAAAGTAACCAAACATAGTTTATGACAATGTATGACACGAACGGAGTGAGTATATAACTATTTGTGACTATTGTATAAAGAGATAGTTGTAATTTTGTTAGGCAGTTTCTATGCGTATTTTTTGATAATACTAATTAAGAAGGGAGGGGTTTTTATGAAAGCAATGATTATGGCTGCGGGAATTGGAACGAGGTTGAGACCTTTGACTTATAATGTTCCTAAACCGATGATGCCCTTGGCTAATAGGCCTGTTTTAGAATATACATTAAAATTATTAAAAAAACATAATATTACCGAAGTAACCATTAATTTGTACACTGCCCCGGAAATGATTACCGGTTATTTTGGGGATGGATCTTCTTTGGGGATGAAAATTAATTATTCCGTAGAAAAGGAATTAATGGGTACTGCCGGGGGAGTAAAAAAGGTAGAGGATTTTTTTGGCGAAACATTTTTAGTGATGAGCGGGGATGGACTTACCGATATTAATTTAACCCAAGTAATTGAATTTCATCGTCAGAAGAAGGCATTGGGCACAATGGTGTTAAAAGAGGTTGATACCCGTTTTGAATACGGTGTTACGATGGTGGACAATGAAAATAGAATTGAAAAATTTGTAGAAAAACCAAACTGGGGAGATGTTTTTTGTAATACTGTAAATACGGGGATTTATGTTTTTCAAAAAGAAATTTTTAACTTTATGCCCGCTAACAAATTTTATGATTTTGGACATGATTTATGGCCTTTGCTTTTGGAAAAAAGGGAAAAAATTTTTGGTTACGTCAGGGGAGAATATTGGTGTGATATTGGAAATTTGAACGAATATAAAAAAGCCCAGCAAAGTGTTTTAGAGGGAAAGGTAGAAATATGTATGTCCGGAGAAAAATATGCGGAAAATATTTGGGTAGGAAAAGAAACTAAAATAGACAAAACAGCCCGAATAGTAGGGCCATGTTTAATTGGTAAAAGATGTCAAATAGAGAAGGATGTTTGTCTGGGACCGGGGACTACCGTCGGAGATTATTCGGTCATCAAAGAGGGGGCAATTTTAAATAATTGCATCATATGGAATAATGTTTGCATCGATAAGAATGTAGAATTAAAAAATTGTATTTTGGGTGATTCCGCACATATTTCCGGAGATATTTCTGTTTTTAATGGAGTGGTAATTAATGGCGGGGAAAAGGAGAAAAGAAAATGAAGAATTTAATTTCTATTGGTTCTCTATCCAGACAGGAGCTCGAAAAAATTATTGCTCTTACCGGCAAGCTAAAATATGAGAAAAAGGTAAAAAAAGGTGATAAATCTTTGACCGGGAAAATTTTGGCTATTATTTTTGAAAAACCTTCTTTACGTACCAGGGTAACTTTTGAAGTAGGAATGCTTCAATTAGGAGGTAACACCATTTATTTATCCAGTGAGGATGTACAATTGGGAAAAAGAGAGGCGGTTTCCGATGTGGCTAAAAACTTATCCCGCTGGGTGAATGGAATAATGATTAGAACTTACGACCAGAAAAAAATTGAAATAATGGCAAAAACGGCGAATATTCCGGTTATTAACGGCCTTTCCGATTTGGAACATCCCTGTCAGGTATTGGGGGATTTTTTTACTATTCTGGAGAAAAAAAAGAGTTTTAAAAACTTAAAAATTTGTTTTATCGGTGATGGAAATAATGTATGTTATTCTTTAATGTTTGCCGCAGCTAAATTGGGAGTCAATATTAGTCTGGCTATTCCGGATGGTTATAGGCTCGGAAAAAAATATGTTAATATGGCTAAAAAAGATGCTTTGATTTCAGGCAGCAAAATAGATTTTTTTAAAAATCCTTATCTGGCAGTAAAAGATGCGGATGTAGTTTATACTGATGTGTGGACATCAATGGGTAAAGAAAAAGAAAGAAAAAAAAGGTTAAAAGATTTTAAAAATTATCAGGTTAATCACAAACTACTTAATAAAGCACGGAAAGATTTCATTGTGATGCATTGTTTACCTGCTCATCGGGGAGAAGAAATTACCGGTGAGGTGATAGATGGTTCGCATTCCGTGGTTTTTGACCAGGCGGAAAACAGACTCCATGTGCAGAAAGCAATTTTAACTTTATTAATGAAATAAAAAATTAAAAGAAGCAAATAAGTTGCTGTTAAATTTGTGAAATGTTTTATGGCTGCTGTTCAGCCGTTATAGTTACGGTTATGGTCTGTTGTGTAGTTGTCGGTGATTCAAATCTGTAGCTACATTAGTACTGGAAAGGAAGAATCTACCGAAATACTTAATGAAATTCCGGTTTTTGTTTGGGACGAATAATTCAATGTTGGGACTAAATTTTCTTTAACTTCTTTTCAATTTCAGCAATTCTTTGCTCTAATGCCGATATTTTCTGCTGTTGTTGGTTCACCACCTCTAATAAATAGACAGAGATTAGTTCGTATTCCACCGTTGCCGGTTTTCCTTTTTTGTCGTATCTTACCAATTCCGGTATTACTTCGTTTACTTCTTCTGCTATTAATCCTATATCCTCTTCATCCGTTTTCTTCCACTTGAATCTTACCGGTCTTAACTTAAATACATCTTCTGAATTGATTTTTAAATCTCTTATATCTTTTTTGTATCTTATGCTCGAACCGATGTAGCTTAGTTTTCCTGTTGCCAGATCTATTTCCACACTCGCCTGATTGCTTGAAGCCAAATTGTCAATATATATCCCGTTAGTAGCATTTACATGCAGTGTTCCTGATGGATTATTCGTTCCAATACCGACATAGCCATTCGTTGAAACAACCAATCCATAACCATTAGTTGTGTGACTGGCGATAAATACCGCCGAATTTGTAGAATCTGATACAACGTGCAATTTGGCTCCAACAGTCGTTGTTCCGACACCGACATTGCCTTGAGAAGTAGAACTGTTATGAGCAAGGATAACATTGCCGGCATTAGGCCATCCATTTCCACCGTAGAGATACAAGTTTCCACCAACATCCAGATTTCCATTAGCGGCAGTAATTTTTAAGTCACAACCAGGGCTTTCTATCCAAGGTCCCTCTACTCCTATGGTGCACATTCCCTTGAAGAGGACATCCCCGGAAATAAGTAACTTTGAACTCCCGCCGATGTACGGCCAATCTCCTATGCCGACATTACCCTTGAAAAAATGTGCCCCTCCATCTGAAACTATACTATACCGTGTGGGATCGGAATGACTAATTTGTAGAGCACTAGTTATACTTGAGTCGCTGGCATTTGCATATAATGCCGCGGTGGTTCCTTTACATGCCTGCACAGTGGTGTAGGTATCTTTAATTTCTAATGGAGTTGCTGGACTCTCTGTCCCAATGCCGACATTACCATCGAAATAATGTTGAAATCCACTTACATATAGTCCATGCCCTATAACAGCATCTTGTCTAACATACAAAGCCTTATCTACAGATGAATGGCTAGACCCTACATATAACGACGCATTATTCTCGCCATCTATAGCCCTTACAGTCATATACTCAAGAAGGCCCCCCTGGATATCTAATGCAGTACTTGGATTATTTGTCCCGATACCAACACAGCCATTCGTTGAAACAACCAATCCATAACCATTAGTTGTGTGGCTGGCTATAAATACCGCAGAATTTGTAGCATCTGATTCAACATGCAACTTGGCTTCAATATTTGTCGTTCCAATGCCGACATTACCGTCAACAATTAAGTTTTCAGAGGTGGTGCATTCTACACCTGCTGAATCTAATCTTAATCCACCTTTAATTACTACGTTTCCGTCGGAATCGATATGGGAAACTACAGAATCTACGGAATCTCTGACTTCAAATGTAGTTGAACCATCGTTTGTGCTCAGTTTGTTTTCAATATCACCGGCAAATCCGGGCGATTGGGAGAAGACCAAAATCAACCCCGTACTTAATAGAGTTAATTGCCATAAAAATTTTCTCCGATTAGATTTTGACAAAATTGGAACTTCTTTTTTGCTTCCCATTAATTTAATCCATACTGTAGTGATTCTCTTTAGCATTTTCTTTTTCCTCCTTTAAAGGTAAAATTTTTAAATTTCATTTGTATTATATATAAATAATAAATCAAAATCAAAGTTAAAAAACGGAAATAAAAAATGAAAAAACTCACCTACGGCTGCTCTTCAGCCGTTATAGTTACTGTTATGGTTTGTTGCGTAGTTAAGCCTGTACTTGTCGGTGATTCAAACCTGAACCATAAATATCTATCTTGACCGGAAGGCACATTATAACCTTTAGCTCCTTCCCCTTCGTCATCTTTGCTAAAATCTCCTGTAGAACATACTCGGGAAGTGGTATAAATAGCATCGGAAAAACTTCCACCAATAACAAAATGGCTGCTTTGTGCCGTAGCCGTTTGGAAATTACCGCACATACGGAATTCTTCAATTCCGGGTACAGTATCAGTGACGCAGATCCAACCGGTAGGGGCAGCAAGTTGGAGGGAATATCTTTCATTTACATTTCCATCATTGGTGACGGTTATAGAGCTGGTAGCTACATTTGTGCTGGTTTTTAGAACTACGCCAAAATCATATCCGGAAGGAGAGACGCTTATACTAATAATGGTGCCGAATATCCAGTTGGAATTGTTATTTCCTGAATTTGTAGAATTAGAGCAGGTTACAGTATTATGAAGAGCATCAGAATCTTTTACATTTATATAATCTACTGTTTGGTTTCCATTGGGGAAATCTATATACCATTTTTGGGTATCAACAGAAGATCTTAAGTTAATAAGATTTCCGGTTGCCCCGGTTAAGGTAAAAAGATTAGTTACTGTCTGGGTTGAACCGGTTGTAAAAAATATTGTTTTCCCTGCTGTTTGGCAAGCAAGATTATAAAAAGTAGTGTTGCCAAGGACAGTAGATGCCGTTGTATTATTCTCAAATGTTACTGTGGATGTTCCTGCATTAAAGCTACCTTGATTTTCCCAGTTTCCAGAAAGAAAAATTAGGGACTGAGAACAATTTATTGCACCGTTATTAATTCTTATATCGCCACTATTTTCTACAATCCTGAATTCAGTGTTGTTATTAAAGGTTACGGTTGCCCCATTGATTTCAAAATTAGCATAAAGTGGACGTGCAAAAAACAAGAAAACAATAAAAAGTAAGTATTTTAGTTTTTTTTCGAAATTTGTCATTATTTTCCCCTTTTTAAATGGAATTTATTAGTAATATTTATGTATAGTTTACAACTAAATCTGTTATCCAAATGCTGAGGTTGGAATTCATTGCCTATCAGTGCAGTCGCTATCATCATTTTGGTAATTATTCTTCCCAAACTTCAGTCATAAATTTCTTGCCAATCTGCACAATCCTGCCGGTCTCAACATTCTCTGAATAAAAAATCCATTTCCCTGTCTTTTTATCGTGTGGTCTTGGAAGAATCACATTTTCTTCCTTTAAGGGTAAAATTTCATTTGTATTATATATAAATAATAAATTGAAATCAAAGTTAAAAAACGGAAATAAAAAATGAAAAAATTCACCTACGGCTGTTGTTCAGCCGTTATAGTTACAGTTATAGTTTGTTGTGTGGTTAAAGTAGTACTGGTCGGTGATTCAAACCTGAACCATAAATATCTATCTTGGCCGGAGGGGACATTATATCCTTTAGCTCCCTCTCCTTCGTCGTCTTTGGCAAAATCTCCTGAAGTACATGCCCTCTGAGTAGTTCCGATAGCATCGGAAAAAGTTCCCCCAATATCAAAATGGCTGGTTTGTGCGGTAGCAGTTTGGAAATTACCGCACATACGGAACTCTTCCACCCCGGGAGCAGTATCAGTAACGCATGTCCAGCCGGCAGGGGCAGCAAGATGAAGGGAATAGCGTTCGTTGACTCCTCCATTATTGGTAATTGTAATGGAACTTACGATGATATTGGTACTTCCTTTAAGTACTGTGCCAAAATCATAAATGGAAGAATCGATAGAAATACTTAGTCCCCCGCTGAGTGAAGCCTGGTCCGTATTGGCGTAAGCACCCATATTAACCCTATCCCCGTTATCTTCAGTTTCATTGGCATAATAAGTATACTCTGTGCCACCGGAATAAGGAGTTCCGCTATCAATACAGGGGCTGGACTCATCGTCGTCAATCCAGCCGCCGGTTGTCCAGTGGCCGTTTAAGGATTTTAAATGAAAATCAGTACCGGGAGTTACGAATTTCGGGTCTCCTGATAATGAATTTCCATCAGGAGATATATAACAGGCTTGCCAATCAGCCAGGGTGGTGTAAGTTTCTACCGTCCAGGCATACGCCAGCCGGTTACCAGAGGCAACATAAAAAATATTATAGTCAGAATCCGGTGCGTTATT
>JAGLYT010000091.1 GCA_023132075.1 bacterium | reverse complement strand
AAGACAGTTAAAAGACGGTTGAATTGCCTGTCTCGCCAATCTGTTATGGCGGAGTTTAGATTGGTTAAAAGATAAAAAAAATAGTTTAAAAAAATTGAGATTTTGCTTGTCCGCCGGTCAGTAATGCGGGTCCTCCAGTTTATAAGGATGGTTTAGAATTTATCTTTTAGTTTGTAGTTGTTTCATGAACTTGTACCGAGTGTAATCGAAGTATGGAGCTGTCTTTTCGTATTTATTTTTTATTATTTGTTTTTGTCTATGGATTATCGACTGTGGACCATGGACTGTCTTTTGTCTTGAATTATTATTATATTTTGATGTGGGGTTTATTGAAATGTCAAAGACCGATAAATTAGTTAGATGGGGTTTGTGGATAATATTGATTTTTTTACCGTGGCATAACGGAGGAAAAGAAATATCCTCTTTTAGTTTTGTGCAAGTGTTTACTTATTTTTTATTTATTTTATGGGTAAGACAATTTTATTCTTCTCAAAAAATAAAGGTTAAAAGAACAATGTTGGATTTTCCATTAGTCCTATTGTTTATTAATATTGTTATTTCTACATTTTTTTCTTTTTATTTGCATAATAGTTTGCTTGGATTGATTAAAGGCATAACTTATTTTTCAATTTGTTTTCTTTTAATTAATACTATTTCGCTGAAATCCGTAAAATTCCTTAAGGTTTCCTACCAGAGCATTATAATTATTGGATTAATACTCTCGCTTATTGGTATATATCAACATTTTACCGGACAAACGGTTAACGCCACTTTTCCAAATCGAAATTTTTTAGCAGGTTATTTAGTGATAGGAATAGCAATAGGAATAAGTAATTTGTTATTGAGACAATCAAAATCTTGGTTTTCTTCCAGTGTGTCTTTTAAAAATTATGATGAATATAAAAGAGAAAAATTAAAACCTGAAAGATTGAAGATTTCCTCTGCTATTTATTATTTTGTATCAATTAGCTTAATGATTGTTTGTTTGTCTTTTACTCATTCCCGGGGAGGTTTGTTTTCTCTCTTAGTTGTTTTTTTGTTTGTTTTTGGAATGAGATTTAAAATTTGGGGAATTATAAGCGTTTTAGTGGTGGGATTGGTTTTGTTTATTGTTTTTCCGGAAACGTCTTTAATGAGGTTGTTTAAAATGGAAAGTATCGATCCGTTTGTTTATCAAAGGCCCAATATTTGGAAGTCGGCTATTGCCGTAGTAAAAGAGAACCATTTTTTAGGTGTAGGATTAGGAAATTTCGAACTAGGTTTCTATCAACATAATTTTCCGGTAAAAGATGTTTTAGCCCGTTATGGAAGATATACTCGTTTTGCGCATAATGAAATATTACAAATTGGTGTGGAATTGGGAATTACGGCAGTAATTATTATTTTATGGATGATTAATTTGTTTTTTGAAAAAGGAATAAAATTATTAAATAAAAACGATAATATAAATAATAAGTATATTATCGCTGCCATTTCTGGTATTGTAGCAATTTTTAGTCATAGCTTAGTAGATTTCAACCTGCATTTACCGGCCATAATGTTACCGTTACTATTATTTGTATGTACAATAACAAGTTTTAGCAGTAACTCTTTTTATAAAATAACTTGTAGAAAAAACGGTTTTTCGATAATTATGGGATTATTTTTTTTGTTAATAATTCTTGTGATAATGATTTTTTTAGGTGATTTTCATTCGCAGAAAAAAAATTGGAAAAAAGCATTTTTTTATAATCCTTTAAACGCTGATTATTACAAAAAATCAGGAGATTCTTTTTTACGTCGATATAATAGTAAAAAGGTGCCGGAAAAGTATTTATATCCGGAAATTTTACGAGCATATAAAAAAATGGTGCTGCTCAGTCCCCATGATTCCTACTACCGTAATCAGTTAGGACAGTTTTTTTATGAAATTGATTTTAAAAAATTTTTGCCTAATACTTTGTATGAATATAAAAAAGCTATTTTTTATAATCCCACAGAACCTTTTTTGCGTTTTCATTTGGCTTCTTTATATTTCAATGAAGGCAATTATGAAAAAGCTCTTTCTGTTTGGAAAGAGGCAGTATGTATAGAGCCGAATTATATCGCTGCACATTACTGGATGGGTATTGCTCTTTTAAAATTAAACAAAGATAAAGAAGCGGAAGAAGAATTTTTGAAGATACTGAAATTGCGGCATAGTGTGGAGAATTTATTTAATTCCGGCTCTAATTATGAAAAGGCACTTATTAAATTTGATTATGCAATACTGTATGATACAATGGGCTATCAGTATTTTAAACGGGATGATTTTAAAAGAGCTCTTTTTTTCTATGAGGAAGCGATAAAAGTTAACTCTGATTTTGCACCGGCTTATAGTAATTTAGGAGGATTATATTTTTCACAAAAAAAGTATAAAAAGGCGAAATCTATGGCAGAAAAAGCATTGCAGATTAATCCTGACAATAAGATGTATGAAAATAATTTAAAAAAAATAAATAAGAAATATAAATGATAGAAAGATAAATGGTTATGTGAAGATTATGTTATTAATCCGGGACGATGAAAAATGGTTTTTATAATTTTACCTGCTTATAATGAAGGGGCTGTTCTTTCGTTATTGTTTCAATCATTTATTAAGGTAATGAAAGGAAAAGAATATCGTATTATTCTGGTAGATGACGGAAGCACGGATGATACTTTTGAATTAGCCGTAAAATACTCCGGGGAAATTCCTTTGGAAATTATTCAGCATCAAAACACTGAAGGCTTGGGGAAGGCAATAAAAACCGGAATATTTAAGATTATTAATGGTATTAAGGATGGTGATATTATAGTTACTCTGGATGCTGATAATACTCATAATCCGGAATTAATCTTGTTGATGGAAAAAGATTTAAAAAACGGTAGTGATATAGTAATTGCTTCGCGTTATCAACCGGGAGGAGAAGAAATTGGTTTATCCTTCTATCGCTCTTCTTTAAGTAAGGCAGTAAACACATTACTTAAAATTTTATTTCCATTGAAGGGAGTAAGAGATTATACCTGTGGATATCGTGCTTATAAGGGGGTAGTGCTTAAGGAAGGATATAGGGTTTGGGGAGAGAAGCTTATAGAAGAAAAAGGGTTTACCTGTATGGTGGAACTTTTAATTAAATTATCAATGGTTTCTGCCAATATTAATGAAGTTCCGCTTGTTTTGAGATATGATTTGAAAGGAAGCAAAAGTAAAATGAAAATAGCAAAAACTATTCTGCAATATTTTTTGCTTATCCTTAAAATTAAATTAAAACTTTATAATTTTTTTAAAAGCAGTTAATTCGCTCATTAATGGCTAGTGAAATAATAGCCAATGATTAGTAGCCAATCGTGGCTTATTGGTTTTATACGGTGAAAGAGAAGAAAGCTTATGAGAGCAAAAGATATAAGATTGTTTTGTTTTATTTTTTTGTCGTTAATTATTATCTTTTTTTCTAAAATTTTGTTTAAGCCCTGTTGTTTTTTTATTCAGGATATTTTATACCAATTTCATCCTTACCGTGTTTTTGCTCAGGAAAACATAATTAAAGGGACTCTGCCGTTGTGGAATCCTTATATCTATTCAGGGATGCCTTTCTTGGCAAATCTGCAATCATCCTTATTTTATCCTTTTACTATATTATTTTATCTTTTTAATTTTCCGTTAGCCTATAAATTTTTTGTAGTATTACATCTTTTTATGGGAGGGTATTTTTTTGCTTTGTTAATGAAGAGTTTATCTAATGAAAAAATTTTTACTAAACGGGTATCAAATATTGCCATACTTATCTCAGCGGCGTTGTTTATGTTCAATGGATGTATGAGCACCCGTTTACAATTTTTAAGTATTTTAGGGGTAATAATATGGATTCCTTTGATTGTGTTATTATTCCGGAGAGGTTTAAAAGATAAAAAAATCATATTGTTTTTATCTTTAAGTTTGAGTTATCAATTTTTTTCCGGACACATTCAATATTTGATATATACAATATTAATTTTGTTTTTCTATGCTTTTTTTGAAATATTTATGTTAAAAAAGGGCAGAATAGAAAACAACTTAATCAAAGTTGGATTTGTTTTTATTGCCGGGGGGGGGATGAGTATTGTCTTTTCTTTTATTCAGTTTCTCCCTTCTTTAGAATTTTTAAATCTTTCCGTGCGGGGTGGAGAGGGGTTTGATTATGCCATGGCATCTATTTGGTCTTTTTCTTTTCAGCGGGCAATAACTTTTATTAGTCCCTTTTTCTTTGGTAATCCGGTAGGTGAAAAATGTTGGGGGGAAGGACAGTTTTGGGCAACTTGTGTTTACATAGGATTATTCCCATTGTTATTTTCATTATTTTATTTGCTTTTCAAACAGAAAGACAAGATAGTGTGTTTTTTTAATTTTTGTTTAATTTCCTGCGTAATCTTAGCTTTTGGCTATTATACGCCGGTTTATTATTTGCTGTATCGAAATTTTTTCTTTTTCCGATGGATTCGTTATCCTGTGACCTTTATGTTTTTGTCGGTATTTTTTTTGTGTATTGTTAGTGGACTAAGTATTGATTATTTAACCGGATACATATTAGGGTTTTTTGGTAAAACGGACAATAAAGCATGGATGAAAAAAAAACAATTATGGATAAAGGGTCTAATTTTTATTGCCATAATGATTGATTTGTTTATTTTTGGAATGGGGCAAAATCCTTATTTAAGAGAAATATTTTTTAGCGTAGGAGGAGAAAAAATTGAATTTTTAAAAAAAGACAAGGAAATTTTCCGCTTTTTTTTAGCACCAAACGTTTATGATGAAAAAGACGTAGAAGGAATAAATCATTTACATGCCTGGATAAATTTGAAAGATAATCTTTACAGTAACATAAATGTGCCCTTTCATCTTTTTAATTTTGACGGGCAGGATATAAGGATAAAATATTTTGATGAATTTTTAGATGCTCTTGTTTTTTCGAGTTCAGTGGAAATAATCGATAAACTTTTGGATTTGGTTAATGTGAAATATTTATTAAATTCTTTTTTTCCTAACGTTGGTTATAAGAAAATGAAAGATGGGAAGGTGAGCATTTATCAGAATGTCGATTTTCTTCCTCGGGCATTTTTTGTAAATAAAGCTAAATTTTTGCCGGAGAAGGAAATATTAAAATATATGAAGAGTCATGATTTTAATCCGTCGGAAGAAGTAATATTGGAATCATCTAGTGTTCAAAAGACAAAAGGGCAGGAACACAGTTTTTTTAATGAGGAAGAATCCCGGGAAAAAAATAAGGGCGAAATTGCAATTACTGAATATGAGCCAAATAAAGTTGAAATTAAATATGTTTTAAAAAAGTCTGCCTGGCTTGTTTTAACTGATACCTATTATCCGGGATGGAGGGTTTATGTCAATGGAATGAGGAAACAAATATATAAAGCAGATTATTGTTTTAGGGCGATATATTTACCGCAGGGTAAGTCGATGGTAAGATTTTTTTATGAAATTCCCCATGCATTCAGGATTGGTTTATATGTAACAGTTTTTTCGATAATTTTATTATTAATTAAAATGAAAAATACAGCTTGTTTATGGTGCAAAGCAAAATAATTTTCATATTTTGATTATATGTTTTTATGTGGAGACAGAATAAATGATAATGAAAAAAGAGGGATGCTTTATAGTTGCTTTAAATGTTTTAATTATCTTTTTTTTGGCAAAAATTATTTTCCTGAAGCGAATTTTTTTTATAGGTGACACAATGTATTCCTTTCAACCATGGTGGTCATTTAATGCGGAAGGAATAAGAAAAGGAATAATTTACTTGTGGAATCCATATTTATGTAATGGGCAGGCATTTATTGCTAACATTCAAACTGCCTTATTTTATCCTGTTACACTTTTGTTTTATATATTCGGTTTTACTTTAGGTTATAAGATTTTTGTTTTTTCCCACTTGTTTCTTGCCGGCTTATTTATGTATCTTTTAGCACGAAAAGTAAAACTTAGTAAAGAAAGTTCTTTTGTTTGTGGTTTCATTTTTAGTTTGGGCGGGTACTTTTTGGTCCAAATTGAATTTTTTAGTGCAATGGGTTCTTGTATATGGCTTCCTTTGATATTTTTATTTTTCAAAGAAAGTCTGGAGAATAAAAAAGAAATATTTTTTATCATTGTTACAGGAATTACTTTTAGCTTTCAGTTTTTTAGCGGATACACGCAAATATTGCTTTATACGATAGTTGCTTTATTTCTATATGTTCTATTAAAATCGGTTAAAAAAACAAATGCCGGGAAGAAACATTTTTTAATTTTTTTTATAATTGGAATAATCGGCCTCACTATTTCTTTGATTCATTTTCTTCCTGTTTTAGAAGGACTATTTTATTCTTCCAGGGCAAGAGTATCTTTTAGTGATGCCGTTAATTGGAGTTTACCTCCGTTATTTTTAATTAAATTTATATTGCCTTCTTTATTTGGTAAAACTTGTGCTGTGTTTTTTTCTGAAAATCCTTTTGGTAATGTTTTTTGGGCAATTAGACAATATTGGCTTACTACTTTTTATATAGGAATACTGCCTTTATTTTTTTCTTTAACAGCATTAATTTTTAAGCATAAAAATAAATTATGGTCATATCTTTTTTTGTTGCTGATAGTTTCTTTAATTTTTGCGTCAGGTAAAAATCCTTTCTTTTATCTTTTTTTCT
>JAGLYT010000090.1 GCA_023132075.1 bacterium | reverse complement strand
AGGTGAAATATGTTTCGAACGATATAGCAAATTTTAGCAGAAACAAGCGTTAAAAAAAATGGAACTGTCTGAGCAAAGCGAGCTTTCCATTTTTAGCTTGTTTTTGCGTGCCCATAGGGTAAAATTATGCATCTAGTGAAAAATATGTTTTGCCTTTATTTTCCTTATTACACCTCATAAATACTTTGTCACAAATAGTCAAATACTTACTTCATTGTCATAAACGATGGTTGATTATCTTTTTAAACTATTCGCCCAAATTTTTTTAACTCTCTCTTATCAAAATCCCCCTAACCCCCTTCTTCAAAGGGGGAAAAATCTGTTGTCTTATCTTTTTTCCAATTTAACTAATTTAAACTCCACCATAACAGACTGGCGAGACCCTCCTTAAAGATTGGAGGACAGGCAAGCAATTCAACTGTCTTTAAACCGTCTTTTAACTGTCTTTTATGTCCCCATTTGCCAGGAACTTAAATATTCCTTTTGTTTTGCGGTAAGAACATCAATCTTTATCCCTGTCGATTTCAATTTCAACCGGGCAATTTTAACATCTATCTGTTCCGGAACAGGATAAACCCTGTTTTCCAATTTTTTTCTATTCTTGATAAGAAACTCCGCACATAGTGCCTGATTAGCAAAACTCATATCCATTACTGATGCCGGATGGCCTTCTGCAGCAGCAAGATTCACTAACCGTCCTTCAGCAATTAAATTTATTTTTCGCCCATTTGCCAGTGTATACTCTTCTACAAAACATCGCACCGTGCGTTTTTTCCTGCTCATTTTTTTCAAATTCTCTACATCAATTTCTACATTAAAATGGCCTGAATTACAAACAATCACTCCGTCTTTCATTACTTTAAAATGTTCTTTTCTCAACACACTTATATCTCCGGTAAGGGTAATGAAAATATCCCCTAACTTTGCCGCTTCGGCCATAGGCATCACCCAATAGCCATCCATCAAAGCCTCCAGAGCCCGCAAAGGATTGACCTCGGTAACAATAACATTTGCCCCTAAACCCTTAGCCCGCATAGCCGCACCCCGGCCACACCATCCATAACCGCAAACTACTACATTCTTTCCGGCAATTAAAACATTGGTGGCTCGAATTATACCATCCATAGTCGATTGTCCCGTACCATATCGATTATCAAATAAATGTTTGGTATCCGCATCATTTACGGCAAAAATAGGATAAGCCAAAACATTGTTTTTTTCCATACTTCTCAGTCGAATTACTCCGGTAGTGGTCTCCTCCGTTCCCCCAATAATATTCTTGATTAACTCCTTCCTTTTACTGTGAACCATAGAAACCAGGTCTGCCCCATCATCCATAGTAATCTGTGGTTTCTGATCCAGAATTGTTTTAATATGTTGATAATAAATCGCGTTATTTTCTCCTTTTATGGCAAAAACAGGCATCTTATGATGGACTACCAGATGGCTGGCAACATCGTCCTGAGTAGATAAAGGATTGGAAGCACAAAGGAAAACCTGAGCTCCCCCCGCCTTAAGGGTAATAGCCAAATTAGCCGTTTCTGTAGTTACATGCAAACAACAAGCTATTTTTATATTACGAAGTGGTTTTTCTTTTGCAAACCTTTCCTTTATTAAACGTAACACCAACATTTTACTTTCCGCCCATTCAACCCTCATTTTTCCTTCCTGGGCTTTTTTTGCATCTTTAATATCGTATTTCACTTTTTTCCTCCTCTTTCAATTTTTAACCTTTTTCTTTGATTTTTATATTCCTGCCTTTTTTCGTAAAACATCTGCTTTATCCGTTTTTTCCCAGCTAAATTCTTCCTCTGTTCTTCCAAAATGGCCGTAAGCTGCTGTTTTTAAATAAATAGGCCTACGCAAATTAAGTTCATTTATTATCCCTTGTGGGGTTAACGAAAAATTTTCTTTGACTAATTCCACTATCTTTTTTTCAGGTATTTTGGCTGTTTCTTCAGTATCAATCATAACTGAAACAGGATCGACCACACCAATGGCATAAGCCAATTGAACATTACATTTATCCGCTATTCCCGCTGCTACAACATTCTTAGCAATATATCTGGCCATATAAGAAGCAGAACGGTCTACTTTAGTGGGATCCTTCCCGGAAAAAGCCCCTCCGCCATGCGGAGCCATTCCCCCGTAAGTATCTACGATAATTTTCCTTCCGGTCATTCCTGTATCTGATTGCGGACCGCCAACAACAAACTTTCCGGTAGGATTTATAAAATATTTAGTTTCTTTATCCAAAAACCGTTGTTCAATAATTGGTTTAACCACTGCTTCAATAATTTCATTTACTGCTTTTTGAGTTATCCTTTTTCCCGTAGAATCAAGAATTTCTTCTGTGTGTTGCGATGATACTACTACAGTATCCACCCGATAAGGAACTCCGTCCTTATATTCCACCGTTACTTGTGATTTCCCATCGGGACCTAAATATTTTAATATTTCCTCTTTCCTCACTTGTGCCAGTTTTCTGGTTAATCGATGTGCCAGCATAATAGGTAAAGGCATAAGTTCTTCGGTTTCCTTACAGGCATAACCAATCATCAGACCCTGGTCACCTGCCCCTCCTATATCTACCCCCTGGGAAATATCCGGTGACTGAGTTCCGATACCATTAAGAACAGCACAGGTTTCATAATTAAACCCATATTTAGCATTTGTATATCCTATATTTTTCAAAAGTCCTCGCACAAGTTTTTGAATATCAACATAACTGTTGGTAGTAATTTCCCCTCCTACCACCACCAGTCCTACCGTAATAAAAGTTTCACAAGCAACCCGCCCTTTAGAGTCCTGCCCGATAATTGCATCCAAAACCGCATCTGAAATCTGATCACAAATTTTATCCGGATGCCCTTCTGTCACAGACTCGGACGTAAATAAATAATCTTTTTTTGCCATTTTTATCCTCCTTAATTATTTTCTTTTTTTCCTAATTTTTCATATTGTTTAAAAATATTTTTTAATGTTTTTAAAAAGACATCTATCTCTCTTTTGCTTATAGTTAAAGGGGGCATAAATCTCAAGATATTCCCCTGAGTACAATTAATCAACACCTTCTCTGCAATAAAATCCTTGACTATTTTTTCCCCTTCAAAATTTAATTCCATTGCCAGCATCAAACCTTTTCCGCGTACATCTTTTACAAAAGAAAATTCTTTTTTTATTTTTTCTAATTTTTTAAAAAAATAATCTCCTTTTTCCATTGTATTTTTTAAAATGTTTTTTTCTTTTATTGTCTTCAAAACAGCTATTGCGGCTGCACAGGCAAGCGGATTACCCCCAAAAGTAGAAGCATGGTCACCTGCTTTAAAGGAAGAAGCTACCTTATCAGTAGTAAGCATCGCCCCAATAGGAACCCCGCCTCCCAGGGCTTTAGCCAAGGTCATTATATCAGGTTTGATTCCAAAATGTTGATAAGCAAACATTTTTCCCGTCCTGCCTATTCCTGTTTGTACCTCATCAAAGATTAACAAAATCTTTTTTTGCTTACAAAGATTATGTATTTTTTTTAAGTATTCAAAACTGACACTATTGACCCCGCCTTCTCCCTGAATTAGTTCTAACATAACCGCACAGGTTTTTTCGGAAATTGCTTTTTTCAAGGCTTTGAAATCATTAAAGGGAACATTTTTAAACCCTTTCAAAAGAGGTTCAAACCCTTGTTGATATTTTTTCTGTCCGGTTGCACTTAAAGCGGCCATCGTCCGCCCGTGAAAAGAGCCCAGCATAGTAATTATCTCATATTTGTTGCTCGCTGAATTCTTCTTCGCATACTTCCTTGCCAATTTAATTGCGGATTCATTGGCTTCCGCACCACTATTACAGAAAAAAACTTTATCCGCAAAAGATAAATGACAGAGTATTTTAGCCAACTCTGTTTGCGGCAAATTATAATAACTATTGGATACATGTAATAAATCTTTCGACTGTTTATTAATCGCATCCACTACTGCCGGATAACAGTGTCCCAGATTATTCACCGCCCAACCAGGAAAAAAATCAAAATACCGGTTATTTTCAATATCCCAGACATAAATTCCCTTACCCTTTACCAAAACAAGAGGCTTACGACTGTAAGTCTGCAACACATAGTTTTTATCCTGCTGAATTATTTTTTTTAATGACATAAAGTTTTTCCCCTACTGAAATTTCTTTTTATTATCTTGTAATTTTTGTCCCTTTATTTTGATTCTTTAATACCGTCAAGGATAAAATATGTTTAGTGCGGGCATTAACAATGCGACATTCTCCTACTCCTTTTTTTATTGCCCCGATACTTGCCTTAACTTTAGGGATCATACCCCCCAAAATCACTTTTTTCTTTATCAATTTACTAATATTATCGGCTTTTATTTTATTAAGTACCGTTCCCTGACACATAACCCCTTCCACATCCGTCAAAAAAATTAACTTTTGGGCTTGCAAGGCTATAGCTATAGCCTGTGCCATCATATCAGCATTAATATTTAATGTTCCCCCCGCACCAGTCATTCCGATAGAAGAAATAACGGGAATGAATCGATTTTTCAATAAAAGCTCCAATAATTCCGTATCAACTTTTTTTACTTCCCCCACCAATCCTAAATTTCCCCCCGCTTTTCCGGCAATAACCATACATCCGTCTTTACCGCTTAATCCAACTGCTTTACCTTTTAACCCGTTGATCAGCGCCACTAAATTTTTATTTATTTTAGCGGAAAGAACCATTTCTACTATTTCCAGCGACTTTTTATCTGTATACCTCATTCCTTTTACAAACCGGGATTTTATTCCCAATTCATCCAGCATTCCGGTAACCTGGACACCTCCGCCGTGAACCAGTACAGGGAAAAAATTATTTTTAGTTAAAAAAATGACATCCTTAATCAACTCTTTCTTTTCAGCGTCATTCTTTAAAACAGCACCGCCGTATTTTATAACAATAACTCTCTTTTTTGCCATTTATTGTCCTTTTATACCTCTATATCCCTTTATTTCGTACGTTTTTCCATTGGTAGTAATTTCCAAAGCACCCATTTCTTTTGTGCTATATATTTTTAAAGTTTCTTTTTTTTCTAAACTTATTTGTTCCAGCTGCCTTAAAAAATTTGTCTTCGCTTTTCCTGAAAAAGTTATTATAGCACATTCGGGGAAAATTTCCCACAAAAAATTTCTTAAAATCCCCCCCCCTTTTTGATCAGGAATTTGAAGAATTTTAACTTTTAAGTCATAATTATTGACTATCCTTTTTTGTGCCCTTTTCCCTATATCACCGGCAAAAAGAATACTTAAATCTTTATAAGCCAAATGTAATACTAAACTGTCATTTCTGTTGTTTCTAAAAAACTCAGGATTTAAAACCTGAAAAGCAAGTTCTTTTTCTTTTTTGAGCCAATCTCCTCTTTTTACTCTTCTAATTTTAAAAGGTATGTCCCAACTGCCAAGTTTACTATTAAAAACCATTTCCTTTATTTCAAAATTGTTTAATATTACACCCAATCCTCTTGTATGAACAGGATCATCTCTCATAATCACAACAGTATTTATTTTCTTTATCCTTTTATTTAAAAGAAATGGCATCAGAACCCTTTCCGCTGCTTTGGATGTTCCACCCACACCTATAAGCATATTTTTACCGTCCGGGAATTCTAAAAATATGCTGTTCCCTTTTCTAAGTGATAAAAAAGCAATCTTTAAATCAGCAGACCGAAAAAATGAACACTTAATAATAAATATTAAACTCACAATAATTACCCCAAAAAGAAAAAAATACCGGAATTTAAAAAAAGAGAATCTTTTGAAAATTTCATTTACGTTTTTAGAATTTATTAAACATAATATTATTGAATAAAAAACAACTAAAAATAAAATAGAAGGGGTACTTACTTTAACTGAAGCCAAAGGCAAAGAAGCAAAAAATTCAGCTTCCTTTATTAAAAAAAGTATACATAAACTATTTACTCCACCGATTAAGCCGGCAAAAAAACTGCTTACTAAAGAAATAATACAGGTAGAAAATCCCAAGGTAACAATAATCCCCACCAGAGGAACCACAAAAATATTAGCCAAAGGAGCTATCAATGAAATTTGATTAAAATAATAAGCAATTAAAGGATATATCATAATCTGGGCGCCCAAAGAAACAGATATCGTATTGCGCAGCCAAACGGGTAAAGGAGTCAGCAACTTTCGAATTAAACCCGACAAATATAATATCCCGATAGTTGCTAAATAGGAAAACTGAAAACCTATACTAAAAAGGATACGGGGATTAACAAAAAGAATAATCAAAGCAGAAAGATAAAGACTGTGATGCAAATTTCTATCACGCCCAAAAAAATACGCACCTAAGCCCAGAGCAGCCATAAGAAAAGCTCTAACTGCCGAAGGACGGGCACCGGTCATCTGGACGTACAAAAAAATCATTACAATTGTTAAAAGATAAGTGCTTTTTTTCGGTAACCCCAACAGGGAAAAAACCCCTAAAAAAATAAAAAGTACCAATCCCACATGAAGACCGGAAACCGCAAGAATATGCACTACTCCACTGACAATAAAATCCTGATAAATTTCTCCGGGAAGAATATTCCCCTCTCCTAACATTATTCCGGATAAAACCCGCCAGGAATATTTCTTTGTATATTGTTGGATTCTTTTCTTCATTTGCTGCCGCAAAAAAAAGGGAACCGTAAAGA
>JAGLYT010000009.1 GCA_023132075.1 bacterium | reverse complement strand
GTTTGATGTTTTTTATTCTTTCTTTATTTATCAACAATCCGGGTTTATTTGCAGCTTTCAAAATGGAACAAACTTCTATCTACGCAAGTTTGTTTTTCTTTGGTTTTCTTTATACCCCTATCAGTTTACTCCTTTCCGTTCTGGGAAACATCCTTTCCCGTAAATACGAATACGAGGCTGATCACTATGCTGTGTCTACTTATCAAAAACCGGAATCCTTTATTATTGCTTTAAAAAAATTGACTGTCGACAACCTCGGCAATTTAACCCCTCATCCATTAAAAGTTTTTTTAGAATACAGTCATCCCCCGGTGTTAGAAAGAATTCGAGCTATAAAAAAAACAACCTCTCTTAAAGATTAATTATTTGATTTTGAAATCTTCTTTGAAATTTAGGCGCTGTCAAAATTTTTTAATCAAATTTTTTATATCTGTAATAATCCCCTATTTTTCCTCCCTGGCTATTCATCTTTAGGCTTCTGCAAAATGGATTTTTATCTTTATATCTTACTCCCGCTGCGATAAATAGCGTCTTCTCCGAATTTATCTTTTATTTTTTCCATTGCTCTTTGTATCTTCTTGCGTTTTTTATTTTCTTTTTCACTTAAAAAATCACTTTGTTTCGTGTCTAAACTAAAATTAGAAGCCTTAACCCCTAAAAGACGTATCTTTTTTCCTTTTGTCTGAAAATTATTATATGTTTTTTGTATTTCTTTAAAAATCACATCTGTAAAATTAGTCGGATTACTGATACTAACAGTTCGACTATAGGTTTTAAAATCACCGGTGCGAATTTTTAAAGTGATTGTTTTAGCTTTTAATTCTTTTTGAAACAGTCGTTGCGAAACCTTTTCACACAATGATAAAAGAGCACTTCCTATTTTTTCTTTGTTATCCGTATCCTGCTGGAACGTATATTCGTTACTTATCGATTTTATTTCCCTTTCTGTTTCCACTTCTCTATCATCAAGACCATTGGCTAATTGCCAAATATGTTCTCCGTTTTTACCCAATAATTCTACCAATTTTTCGACTTTTCTATGGGCCAAGTCGCCCATAGTATAAATACCGGATTCATTTAAAACCTTCACTGCCTTTTTTCCTACACCCCATATCCTGTTTATCTCTAAGGGCCAAAGAAAAGTTAATAAAGAGTCTTGAGTAACTTCCACTAAACCATCCGGTTTTTTCAAGTCCGAAGCAATCTTGGCGGCAAATTTATGAGGGGCTATTCCTACTGAAGAAGTCAATCCGGTTACCTCTTTTACCCGGGATTTTAAAAGTAATCCCGTCTTATAAGGACTACCAAAAAGATGATAACTGCCACTAATATCTAAAAACGCCTCATCAATACTAACCCATTCAACCTGCGGACTAAATTCACCTAAAACTTTTCCGATTTCTAATGATACCTTTTGATATTTTTCCATATTCACCGGCAAAAAAATAGCCTCCGGGCATTTCCGATAAGCTATAGAAATAGGCATTGCCGAATGAATACCAAATTTTCGTGCCTCATAAGAACAGGTAGACACAACCCCCCGCCCTTTTCCTCTTTTTGGATCAGCACCAACTACTACCGGTTTCCCCTTGTATTGAGGATTATCCCGTTGTTCTACCGCCGCAAAAAAAGCATCCATATCAATATGAATAATGTAACGTTTTTGGGGACTTGATTTTATCATAATTTTGATTATAACAAAAATGTTAAATGGGTGAAAGAAAAAAATAGTTGCTTATTTTATTTTTTTAGTTATACTTATATTAAATAAAGTATTGATTAAAATTAAAAAGAAGGAGTTCCCCATGAAAAACTCAAGAAGTTTGTTTTTATGTATCGTTGCTTTTTTTCTTATGACACAAGCAGTTCATTCTTCTAACATCGAAAGGCTTGGCGTTGGTTTTCAAACTACAGCCGGTGCAGGCAGTCCTGTAGGCTTTATCGGATTGGAAGGGAATTTGTCTTTGAATTATTTTGATTTCTGTCTGGGTGCCGGAGGAGGACTTACAGGGACTCAATATTCTACAATGGTCCGTTATTACCCGGGGAAAAATAACATACTTCACTTCGGTACAGGTCCCTCTTTTAGTTATCACAAAGGAACAGCGGAAACAAAATTCAAAGATCCCGCTACAGGTACCGTTCACACTGATTTTAAAGTTGATTTCGAAGACCGTTATTACTGGTGGAATTTTGAAATGGGACTTAATTTTTTTACCCATCCTAAAGAAAGAAAAGGTTTTTTAATAAATCTTACTGTCGGAGCTGCTTATCTTTTCGATACTGACTACAACACACTCAACCAGGAATTTGGTGGATTCAATCTAGCCGGTTTAATGTTAGTCCCTGTTACTTCTTTAGTGATGAGCCTTCAACGACCCATAATTGAAAAAAATGCTGTTTTTCCTTATGTTTGTGCATCTTTAGGATATCACTTTTAGTCTTCTCCTTTTAAAAACCGGTTGACTGAAACCTCCTTCAAATTTTTTTACAACTAAAAATTTCCCTTGCAAAAATGAAATTACATGTTACATTTATACTACAAAGAAGTAGTATCTATATTTATGCTAAATGATATGCCTAACGACAAATAATCAAAAATTAACAGGCAAAAAGAAAATGAAAAACATTACATTAAAACAATCCTTTAAAATTAAAATTTGCATATTTTTTAGAATAGCTTTTGCTTTTTGTTTTATGATATTTACCGGTGTAAATATAGCCGGTACCCAACCCTGGATTGTTGGTTCCGGCGAAAATAGTTGGAACGAAAATATCACAATGGAAACCGTGATTGAAAATGCTGCGCAAAACATCTCCCTCGGAATCGAAACTGTCAGTATTAATCCAAACAATCCTACCTTTTCAACTATTGTACAAAGCTCAGAAACCAGCCTAAACGATGGTTTAAGAAAATGGGTTTTCAGAGAAGATTCCGATTTTTGGAATCCAAGAGAATTTTATCACAATAATGTAGGTGGAGGAACTATTGACCTGATCTCAGAAAATCCATATGCCGGTAATAGTTTCTGGGGAAAAGGAACTGCTAATGTACCCGACGGAACTAATCAACTGTCTCTTTTAGAAAATTCACAAAGCAGAGCAAAAATAAGAATTACTAATTCCAATGGCCACACTTTGATAGTCACTATCTATCCAACAGGAAAATATTATGCAAATTACAACATCGTTGGGACACTCGGCCCTGAATGGGGTGGCTTTGGCACTTATTACGGAACGAGACTACCTGAATTGTATATTGGCCCTGCCTGGAACGACGTAACAAAAACCTGGGTTTTGAGTGATATAAGCGGAAATGAATATGCCGGAATAATTTGGTGTCCTTTTACAACTTCTATGGCTATGGCTGACCAATTTGATGGTATTTGTTCAGGACCTAACCATGTTGTTAACCGGTATGACTCTGCAACTTTGAGCGGTTCCGGGCAAATACTAATAGATGCAAGTAATTACAGAGCTACAACTGCTTTGAGAGATCTCCTCACTCTGGATTATAGAAACCCGGCAAACACAACAAATGGACATTTATCAATGATATACGGCTCTTGTATTGGCGATGGCTATGACGAAAATACCGGAGCTTATGTTTTCAATGCTAATAACAATCAGGTCAAATTTAACATTTCCGGATTAACTTATACAAAATATAAACCTACCTTTGAAATATATAATTATACCGCCTCTGTTTTGCCAGTTATTACAATGGATGAAAACTTACTAACAAGGGGTATTGATTATAATGCTGATTTTAAAAATGATAGTGAATCAACAGATACAATCATTATACAATATTTAAATGATATAATCACTAACCTTGAATTTGATATTAAAACTGAATACAAATTACCGGGCAGAATCACTTCCATAAGTAAAGATGTGGAAACTGTTAACTTACCAAATGATGTTTGGAATCAAATTAGTATTACAGCTATTATCCCGGTAAATACAGAAGTAAATATTTATATCTCTACTTCCAAAGATAATGGAGTAACTGACCCCTGGACATCATGGACTTTGGTCAAAGACAATGCCGAAAGCGGAATTGTTTATGATTTTCCTTCGGCTAATCAGGAAAGATACGGTAAATTCAGGTTAGACCTTAATACTTTCAATTCCACAATTAGTCCGGAAATAGAGAGTGTCACCATGATACCTTTATCTGCAACCTGGTCAAATAATGATTTTCTTTTCATTACAATCTCCCCGCGAATATTTACTCCTAACGGAGACGGAATTAATGATACAGTAAACTTTGTTTTTGAAAATCCTACGCACAAAAATGTTTCCGGGCAAATATTCAATATTGCAGGTTGTCTAATTAAGGATAACCTATACCAAAATAGTATGTCTTCGTTCATCTGGGATGGGAAAAATAACAATGGCATCCTTGGAAAAGGCGGAGTATACATCTATCAGATTAAGGTTGAAAATGAATTTTTTAACGGAACAATCGTATTAGTTAAATGAATCGCTGTATCAAAGACCTTCTTTAAAAACCTTACTTTAACATGCTTTTCCTGAAATCTTTTATTCATTAATTTTTAAAAAAGACTTCTTTTACATAACAAAAAGGGACTAATTAAAAATTAGTCCCTCCGTTATTTAATGCGTATCTGCTCTTTATAATCCCGTTTAAAAAACTATATTTTAATAATTACTCTAAAGGGAATTGTCCCTTACTCACCGGATGCCCTCGTTTACCAGCTTTTTTGTGTTTAAAAGTATTTTTCTTTTGCTGAAATTTCTCAAATTGCTCAGGGGTTAAAATTTTCTTTATTTCCAATACGCTGTTTGTTCTTTGCTCTATCGCTTCTCCCCACAAATCCGTAAGCTGAGCACCTATTCCTCTTATTTTCCCCTCATCCGAATCATATTTGGCTAATTCTGTTTCAAGCTCTTTTCGCTTATCGCGTAATAAATCCCGGGACTTTCTTTGTTGCCCATGATTTGCCTCACGGCATTTTCCCAACTGTTCTTGCTGTTGGGAAGTCAAATCCAATTCCCTAATCAGGTTATACATCATCTCCTTATGCATTTTTTCTTTTTTCTGTCGCTTTGACTTATGATATTTTTCCATTTTTTCCTGCTGATGGGGAGTTAAATCCAGTTCCTTAACAAAATTATCCGTATTTTTCCCATGCATTTTTTCTTTTCGTCTGCGCATCATTTCTTTTTTACCAATATTTACTCTTTGATGAAATTTATCGAATTGCTCAGCTGTTAAAATTTTTTTCATTTTTAACCCGCTGTCTATTCTTTGATTAATCACTTCCGCCTTTAATTTTTTATACTCCTTAATTATTTTCTTTGTTTTTCTTTCATCCAAATTTATTTTTTCTAATTCTTCTTTAAGTTCCCTTTTTTTACCTTTCAATAACTGCCAATTTTTCTTTTTCTGTTTATGAACTATTTCACATTGTTTATTAAATTGCTTTTGTTGTTTAGGAGTTAATTCCAATTCTTTAGCTAAATTATCTACCCCTTTTTCTCCATAGTCACCCCCCTTTCCTGCATAGCCACTGCCGGCATAGGCCACTACACTTAAAAAAGATATGACCATTATTCCCACACAAACGCCAATTGCTTTAAATCTTGCTTTCATAACTTCTTACCTCCTTTTTCATTATTTTACTTCTCACTATCTTAGACAAATTTTTTAAAAAAAAGTTCCCTTTAGAGAAAGTATTCTTCTATCCCGGTGCCAAAATCTATATTCTCCGTCTCCAAAAATTCTGTTCCATCGGCATCTAAATAAACAAATACCTCCACTTGTTCTTTTAAATAAGAATTTGCTGTTTTCCGATTATTGAATGATCCCTTTGTAAAAATTATCGCTAAAAAAACACCGGCTAAAATCAAAGTTGTCGAAAAAACCGGTTTTCTGATAAAAAAATCAGGCTGTAAATAATTCATTAACCCAGCCAATATCCCCTTTGATTGTTTTTTTTCTTTGCTTACAGAATTTTCTATGCGGGCCCAAACTAAATCAGACACCTTAGTTTGCTCTATTTTTTTAAATAAATCCCCACTAATTCCCTGCAAATTCTGTTTAAGCTGCCGACAGTCGTCACAAAGATCCAGATGCTTTTCCACTTCTTCTTTTAATTCCTTATTAATTTCACCATCAATATAATCAGTCATTAATAATTGCTTTATCTCTTCGCAATTCATCTTTGATCACCCCTTTTTTCCTGCAAGCTAAAAGAGCTATTCGGGCTCTTTTTAATCTTGACCTTACAGTATTAATATTAATTTTTAATACTTCGGAAATTTCTTTATAACTTAATCTTTCTATTTCCCTTAATATTATACAGGTTCTCTGCTCCTTATTCAGCGTATCTAAAAAAGATAACAGCTGTCTTTCTTTGTCTTTCCTGCCAATAATTTCCTCTGTTATGTCATTTACACAATGAGTCTTAAGAGCAAGCTCGAAATCATCCCTTTTGCCCATTTCCTTTGACCTTTTTTTATAATCATTTATTGCGGTATTAATCGCAATCCTGTATATCCATGTTTTAAACGTTGAACGAAACTGAAATTTCTTAAGATTTTTGTATATTTTTATAAATACTTCCTGGGTAATATCCTCAGCTGTATCAATGTTCTTAGTAATACTCAGGGCTATACTATAGACAAAATCGGCACTCGTTTTATATATTATTTCAAAAGCCCCTATATCCCCTTTTGAAGCTTGAATAATGATATTCTTTGTTATTTCTTGCATTTTTTCCTCTACTATCTTAGACAAAAAAATTTCCAAAAAGTTCCCTTAAACTTTAATTATTATTTACAAAAACAGTTAAGGGAAAAACAAAAAATAATTTTTACCCTTTGGAAAGAATTTCAACAGGTATTTAGAACTAATTTTTTACTCACAAAATAAATTTTATTTACAATAATCAGTATAAAATACACATTTGCTTTGGTCAAGTTTTAATTTATAAAAACTAATTTTTCAAAGCTATAAAAACTCACAAAAAACTCACATACCCCTTACTTCCACTTCACATAGGCGTGTTATATTTATAGCAAGGAGAAAGCGTAAATAAAAAGGAGGTTAATATTCTATGAAAAAGATTACTAAAAAGCATATCTGTTTAATTTTCAAAATCATCTTTCCTGTGTTTTTTGTATTGAGTATCGTCTATCCTGTATTTTGTTTTGCAAACAATGCAGGTAGTAATGCCTTTACCTTCCTGCAAATTGGTGAAGGAGCTAAACCTGTTGCTATGGGAGAAGCTTATGTTGCCCTGGCAAATGACGTAAATGCTATATATTGGAATCCGGCCGGATTAGGATTGGTTACTCAGCAGGAAATCACAGCATCTTATTTAAAGTATATAGTAGATATTAACTCAGGCCACTTTGGATATGTTCGCCCAATGTTAGCAGGTGGTTTAGGTATGGGTTTAACTTATTTAGATTATGGAAAAATAAAAGAAACTACAAGCGAAAACCCCATAGGTGAAAGCTCTGGTTACTATAGACCAAGTAATGTAGCAATGATTATTTCGTATGGACGTAAAATTAATAATAGATTTAGTTTAGGAATGAATATGAAGGGAATATATGAAAACATACAAAGATATACGGCTAATGGAATAGCAGTTGATTTAGGAACAATGTATAAAGTGTCTCTGGTAAAAGACTTAATTGTTGGATTTACGGTAAAAAATTTGGGATTCCAAACAAAGGCTTTTATTGAGGAAACATACGATTTACCACTGTCTTTTAATTTTGGGTTAGGTTATGGATTAAATTCTCGCTTTTTCAAATTAGGCTTAAATTTTTGCAAACCACAAAACGGAGATATTAATGTTAATGTTGGTGGAGAATATTGCTGGAAAGAGCTTATTTCTTTGAGGATAGGACACAAAAGTATAGGAGAAGATTTAAAAACGGGTTCAAGCAAAGATAGTTTGACCGGACTTTCCACAGGATTAGGATTAAATATGAAAAGTTACCAATTAGATTATGCTTTTGTGCCATTTAACGAATTGGGTGATACGCATAGAATATCCTTGGGAATGAAATTTGGAAAAACAAGACACCAGCTACAAAACACAAGTCAAAACATAAAGATTAAGAAAAGGAAAAGAGTAAAACATTATAAAAAAGGGCAAAAATACTGTAAAGAAAAAAGCTATGAAGAAGCAATCAGAGAATATAAAAAAGCAATAAAATATGGTTACAGAACAGCTAAAGTATACGCAAACATGGGATATTGCTACCATAAATTAGGCAAAAAAATAGAAGCAAAGAGATCTTATAAAAAGGCATTAAAACTCGAACCGAATAATAAGAAAATAAAAAAAAACCTGATATTAGTTACAAAAAAATAAATTTGGGATTTGGAAAAAGGAGGTATTTTGTATGAAAAAAGAAAATATTGACTTTAAATCGTTTTACCAAAACTTTTTCAAAACAAATTCCATCAAAAACTTATTTTTAATAAGTTTCGTTATTTATTTTATGTTGCTCTTTGTTAATATACTAAATGCAACCACCTATTATGTGAAAAGAGATGGAAATAATAGTGATACAGGCCTTTCTCTTGACCATGCATGGGCAACTATTCAACACGCCGCTAACATAATGGTTGCCGGTGATACTTGCAAAGTTCAGAGTGGAACCTATAATGAACAAGTTAAACCAATTAATTCGGGAACTGCCGATAACCCTATAACATTCCTTGGTGAGGGAATGCCGACGGTAACCCATACCAGTCTCTGGGAGGACAACGGAGTTTTTTATATTGATAAAGACAATATCACGATAACAGGATTCAACATCAGTGCTTATACTTGTACTGGAGTTTATGCAGCCTATAATAGCTATGCCGAAGGTTTAACTATTTCAAATAATTATATACAAACAGATGGAGCACGTGGTATATATTTCCATTCAAACGCAGGTAGTCATTCAATTATATACAACAATGAAATCCACACAACGTACAAAGAAGGCATCGCGGCTGCAGGAGGATCGCATACTGACATAGAAATCTCATACAACACTATTTATGCAGATGAAAACTTTCAACATCAAAACGCTATCGGCAGCGGAATTGCATTCAGTGATTGGCCAACAGGACACATCAGTTATATAAATGTGCATCATAATAAAATTTGGGCTGCTTCATATACAGGAATAAAAATAGGAGCTTATCTAACTAGCAGTGGTAATTGTAAAGTAAATTATAATGAAATAGGTCCCCGAGGATATGTTCATAATGGCATAGAATTAACTATGGATAATAGTGAGATTATAGGTAATTATATTCACGATACTGATGACTCGTGGGCAATGTATACAAATGCCATCTATTGCCCAAGTACCGAGCTAGATGAAAACCTGATTATCAAAGATAATCTGGTCAAGAATGCGACAGGTAGGGCATTAACAGTTGGCGGTCATCAGCGTAATATTCTTGTTGAGAACTTTACAGCAACAGAATTTGAAGGAATAGGTATTGAAGTCTTTGGATTTGAAGATCCATCATACCCAGTTGAACTATATACTTCAGATAATATAATGTTTGTTAATGCAAATTTAAACATTAAACCTAATTCTGAATGCCCGATAATATTCGTAAGTTTAGGAACGAGATTAAATGATGGAAGCTGGGCACGCGATGATGTCACTTTTATCAATCCCACAATAACAGGCACTTATAGCAGAACAACATGGTGGCTAACAACCGAGATTGCTTATGAGGTCAATCATCATTTTGAGGGAACGATTTATGTCATCAATTCTAATAAAGATGATGTTTTAATTACAAAAGCCCAAACAGATCCGGGAACATTTGACGGAGAGATTATCTTTTATTATTATGCTGATGTTTTGGTTGTAGATACAAAAGGAAACCCTGTAAACAGCGCTAAAATTTCTTTTCTATCAAATAATTCAGCAGTGAAAGCAAAGAACCTTAATTATACCTATGAACCATTTCCAGGCACAACGCAGGATATAGCACATACCTATTCTGGAGATGATGGTCATACTTCTCTTCCTTCAGATGCCTCTTCAACCGTAGCAATAGCGGATTTCAAAAAGACTATTTCAAATACTTATGATTTTGAGTGGACGATTACGGCAGAAAAGGATGGTTACAGCAACTCAACAACTGTAAATCCTGATAGCTCCTGGTATCGTGAAAACCCAAATACTTATCAAAATACAGTTACAATTGTTCTTCCGGTGGAAACAGGTGTTATTTCCGGAATAGTTACCGACACCTCGGGAATACCGGTTGCAGAAGCAACAATAGTAGCCCACGGTTGTACCACTACAACCGACACTACAGGATATTATACGATGTCTTTGCCGGTCGGAAACTGCATGGTAACAATTTCCAAAGACAAATATTTTTCTCAATCAAAGCAAGCAAAAATAGTCGTAGATGAGATAACTACGCTTAATTTTCAATTAATTTGTTTTGGCTCTTCTAATAAAGTCTTTGTTTATCCTAACCCCTATATAAAAGGTAAGAGTTTATACAAAGAGATAAATTTTACTAATTTACCCAGGGAATCAACGATAAAAATTTACACCATATCAGGTCTGTTGGTAAAAACAATCCAGCATAATGAGATTATTGATGGTGGTTCAAGAAAATTGGATATATCGGGAATAGCCAGCGGAACATACATCTATTCCATTACGTCCTCACAAGGAGAAAAAAAAGGGAAAGTATCACTAATTAAATAATTTATAAAAATAATTAGAGAAAGGAGGGGAATAATCTATGAAAAAAATTATTGGAAAGGACAAACGGAAAACAAAACTATTTTGCTACCTTGTTGTTCTATTATTTACCGGTGCGAGTGTAGTAAATGCAACTGTAACTTATAATGGAACCAGAATAATGATAAGTAATGGAGCGGAAAGTCTAACGACAATCAACCAAACATTAAATGATCCCTCTTTATTAGAGCAAGTATCGGCAAAAGAATGGCTATTAAAAGTACCCGTATATGTAGCCGGCTCAGAAGGTGCACTTTATATAAATAATTCTGATTGTGATTTGCTAAAAATAAAAGCATTACCTTCTCCAATTGTAATAGAAGTGCGAAGTGGTGGTTCTATAGTTATTGATAACACCGACATAACCGGTTGGGATATGGATAATAATACCGATATTACAATTACTGACAACAGTCCCAGTATAGAATCCTGGTATAATAATGATTTAAACGCCAGTAATACTTATTTCAAACATATCCAAATTAGATACATTTATGATGAAACCCCTGATACAATTGACAACTGCACCTTTTTTGAAAGCAATACGGTAGGAATTAGCAGTTATTATTCCTTACATAAAACAATTACACACAACAAATTTATTGACTGTTACCACTGTAGCTATAAAGAAACTAACTGGGACGGTGTTAGTGAAGATGTCTATACCTACACCAACTTTTCGTATAATTACTGTATAGGACATGACGGTTACAGTATATTTAGCGATAATGTCCAAATCGGTTCCGGCAGCACGATTATCGGTAATGAAATTATTCTCGGTGGATGGAACATAATAAATAGAGGAACCGATACTTTATTAAAAGATAATATTATTCATGATAATGCCGGACATCATAATGGATTTAATCCCGGAGGTGCCCGGGCAAAATACATTACTCATATTAACGATTACGCCTATAATATTGAAAATTATACAGGGTTTTATTTCCAACGATCTGATTCATATAAAGATACTCATTTCCCTCAATACGAAAGAATAATTAATTCCGTTGCTGAAAACTGTAGTGCGGGTTTTCTTACTTTTTATATGTATAATAGCTATCTATATAATTTTACCAGTATTAACAACGGAGGTAACACACTATTATGGAATTCACGTAATGTTACTTTTGAGAGATGTAATATTTCCGGATCTTCCTGGGGAGGAATGGAGTTTGTAGGGAGCAGTAGTGAAGGATATCCGGATAATTGTATGTTTATTAATTCCAGGTTTAGTAATAATCAACCTGCTGATATAGCTATGAAATTAAATAACTTTAATGGGATTATTTATTCAATCAATACTTATAACGAAACAACTATGGATGTTTTAACAATTCGTTGGTCATTTCCTAAAGGCGAGTTTAGAGATTATGTGTGGCTTGATGTCCTTGTTCAAGATGAAAATAGTAATCCAATTCAAGAGGCTATTATTACAATAGAAAATCTGACCGATATTAATTCCCCTGCACTCAATATAGTACCGGTGGAATCGTTTTTGGATATAAACGCTATAATTAATCGCACTGACTGGGGCAATACTATGCTTTTACCCAACAAACAAGATTTTACCCGGATAACAACAAATTCTAATGGACATACACCTTTACCGCAAGAGGGGCATACTGTTGCTTTGATGTTTCAGAAACGCACCAGTTCAGAAGTAACTTCGGAATATAGTTATAAAATAACCGCTGCAAAGGGTGAATATAATAATTCCCTAATTGTAAATCCTGATAGCTCCTGGTATCGCTCAGAACCGAATATCTATCAACATACGGTTACAATTGTTCTTCCAATGGAAACAGGTGTTGTTTCCGGTATAGTCACCGATACCTCGGGAATACCGGTTGCAGAAGCAACAATAGTAGCCCACGGTTATACCACTACAACCGACACTACAGGATATTATACGATGTCTTTGCCAGTCGGAAACTGCATGGTAACAGTTTCCAAAGACAAATATTTTTCTCAATCAAAGCAAGCAAAAATAGTCGTAGATGAGATAACTACGCTTAATTTTCAATTAATTTGTTTTGGCTCTTCTAATAAAGTCTTTGTTTATCCTAACCCCTATATAAAAGGTAAGAGTTTATACAAAGAGATAAATTTTACTAATTTACCCAGGGAATCAATGATAAAAATTTACACCATATCAGGTCTGTTGGTAAAAACAATCCAGCATAATGAGATTATTAATGGTGGTTCAGGAAAATGGGATATATCGGGAATAGCCAGCGGAACATACATCTATTCCATTACGTCCTCACAAGGAGAAAAAAAAGGGAAAATAAGTATAATAAAATAAGAACTGAAGAGTTAATAATCTCCAAAATTAAAAAAGTGAAAAGCTTAAAAAATAGAAATTTAATCATTGAACTATTACATTTTAATAAAAGGAGAATAAAATGAAAAATATCATTTTGAAACGATTTACCAAAATCACCATTCGAATATTTTTAGGAATGAACCTCACCATCTATTCCATACTGTTGTTTATTGGGGTAGAAACGGCAATCGCTATTGTAAACCCCGGGGAATCAATCCAAGCCGCTGTAAATGCCCTTCCTGCGGAAGGAGGAATAGTTGAACTTGCAGCAGGCGTATTTGATATAACCGGCGAAGCTCCAATTCTTATATATAAAAATAACGTAGCCATCCGCGGACAGGGTATGGATAAAACTGAACTCGTATATAATGGTTTCCCACCTGTTTTCTCCCCGGGCATGGCAGCCATTTATGCAGAGGATATCGAAAATGTAGAGCTCAGTAATTTCCATATTTATGCAACAGATCCCAACGGTGCATCAATATCAGCAGGCATTGCAATACATTTTATGAGGTGCACTAATGTCATAGTTTCGTATGTGAAAGCAGAGCATTTTCGAGGAGGGATGCAAACGAATGCACTGGGTAACGAGGTAGGATGGACTGTAGATAATATGACAGTAAGTGATTGTATATTTACGAATAATTATGCCGGTGCGGGTAATGTTTTTACAATTAACAGCAAGTTTCTGCGAAATGAATTTAGTAATAATTATGCCCACTGCGGCCTGGAATTTAATAGTGGATGTGACAACAATTTAATCGAAGACAATCTCGTCCATCATAACCAGTATGGATTAAAGTTTTATGTTGGGAATGATAATAATATATATCGCAACAATACAATATATAACAACCAGGCAGGAATTTATGGACAAAATATACGCGATGGCAACGTTATAACAAACAATTTTATTTATGATAATAGTGGCTGGGGAATCGCTATAGAGGGGCCTGCCCCTTATGGATACGTAGTAACCATCACTTTAAACACGATAGTAAATAGTGGTGTTGGTCTGTACAATTCAAATTATGTTATTAATGCAGAAAACAACATCTTCGTTAATAATGCTCTCAGTGGAAACATCCAATCGAGTTATAACAATTTTTGGAATAGCGGTACCCCATCCGGCACAGGTGATATTTCGATAGAGCCTCTGTTTGCAGACCTCACAAACCACGATTTCCACCTGAAAAGCACTGAAGGAAGGTGGAATGGTTCTACTTGGGTAACAGACTCTATTAGTTCTCTTTGTATAGATGCCGGCAACCCCGATTCTGCTTATAGCAATGAACCTTCTCCTAACGGTAACGGAATCAATATGGGGGCTTATGGAAATACTACTGAGGCATCTCTAAGTTCCGGAGAAGATTTACAGGCACCTATTATATCTTCCGTGCAGGCAAAAGAAATAACTGCTAACAGTTCTAAAATAACCTGGATAACCAATGAACCATCGGATTCTATGGTAGAATATGGAATAAACACAAATTATGGTTCGTCCCTTTCAAATGCTGGTTTTGTCCTTGACCATAATGTAAATTTAATCAACTTAAATGCCAATACTACTTATCATTATAGAGTACAATCTAAAGATGCAAAGGGAAATATAGGAGTAAGTGCCCCTTACTCTTTTATCACTTCCACAGGAACCTCTTCCGCAATTACAACTCCACCTGTTATTAGTAATGTTAGGGTGACTGATATCTCCTCTATAACTGCAGTAATAACCTGGCAAACAGACAAAGCGGCTATTTCTCAAATCGAATACGGGAGAACCATAACTTATGGAATAAGCACCGCTTTAGAAACAACATTGCTAATTTTTCATCATCAAACATTAACGGGATTAAGTCCTGAAACAAGTTATCATTTCCGGATAAAATCAATGGATGAAAAAGGTAATTGGGGAATTAGTGAAGATTATACTTTTACTACTACGTTAACAAAAGACAACTTAGTTATAATTTATCCCAACCCATGGATAGGAAATAAACGTCAACCAGCAAAAATACATTTTTCTAATTTGCCGAAAGAAGCAATATTAAGGATTTTTACAATTTCAGGAACGTTGCTAAAAACAATTGAGCATAAAAATATCAGTGACGGAGGTTCAGAGGAATGGGATATATCAAATATAGCCAGCGGGATATATATTTATTATATTGAATCACTGCAAGGGGAGAAAAAAGGAAAAGTAAGTGTGGTAAAATAAGAAATGAAGAGTTGAAAAATTAAAGATTAAATTAATAACTAAAAAATGAATTAGTTCCCTGTCCTTTGGATCTGGTAGTTTGATATCCCGGTACTCTAATATTCTAATGTGCCGGTATTTTTATTCCTATACTCTTGTCTACCTGCAAATTCGGAATTCATATTATATGAGAAAATGATGAAAAAATGGTTGAAAAAAGATAAAAAGAATGATATATTACTAGTGCTTATCTAAATAGCCTGACAGAAACGAATTCGAATAAATAATGGCAAATGCAAACAAATCTCTATGAATGTGTATCCCTTTCGTATTCAGGAATAAAAGAAGAGGAAATATAAATGGATATTAAACTATTAAAATCAATTGGAATAACAGTAATAATCTTAACGTTATTGTTTAGTTTAGGAGATGCAGCAACATGGACAATCGGTTCCGACGGTAATAGTTGGGAAAGCAGCGTTACCTATGATAACACAAATGCTATTCGTTCTACCGGTTATGTTGAATTGCAAAAACCAGTTTATGATTATTTGGCTCATTGGAGATTTGATGAAGGTTCCGGAA
>JAGLYT010000089.1 GCA_023132075.1 bacterium | reverse complement strand
TCATCATTATCACTGCAAATTATTTTTATTTCGGATATACAGGTATCATTGTATTGCTTGCCTTTATAAACTTCTTTAATCTTAAATTCAAAGCTGACCAAGGAATCATTTATATCTATATATTGCATCTTCATAGTATCACTAAATTCCACTTCTTTTTTGTACCCACCCACATAATTTCCAGCTATAATTTCTAACTTCTTTACTCGATTATTATTGAAGAAAACTTTCTTATTCTTTGTGTACCCGATTATGAATCCTATTTTTTTTACATTTTCTGCCCCGGCACAATTAACATATATACTCTTTCCTATCCCGGCATCATCTTCCCCTTCTATCCAAGCCGTTTTTTTGTCCTTATCAAAAAGATTTTTTAAATCATAATGATCATTAAATTCCCCTTTTAAAGTCTTTGCATCAGTTGTAACCCGGGGATTCTCAAAAGTGTGGGAACTATAAGTGATCCTTCTAATCACACTATCTATATCAATATATCCTCCTCCATCGAGGTCTAACGCTAACTCATTTAAATAAGGAACAGCCTTGGGATCTCCCAATGTATCCAGAAAATAAAGTACTTTTTCCATAAGTAGTCTGTTTTTCCACGTTTCAATTTTCCCATTTATAACACTATCTTTTTCTGCTTCTTTAAACCATTTTTTATATTTTTCCGGTAATAAATAACGAATCCCATCCTCTTTTATAAACCTACATAATATTTCAAAATTCTTATCATATTCCACCTTGTTCCGACAATTTTCAAAAGCTCTTTTCATTTTCTGTTCACTTAATTTCTTTATTTCAGATAAGTCTTTTTCGAATTCTTTCAGTATCTTCTCTGACTTTATCTCCACTTTCAAAATATTTGATTCCGTTCCATCAACAAAAATGCCTTTAATCTTATAATTATCTGCTGTTAATTTTCTTGTATCAATACAAAATATCCACGCATTCATACAATGAAGAGATAAATTAGTATCCTTTTCTGAATAATTAAATTTTTTTTCTTTTGAACTTTCAATTTCAAAAAATTTAACGTAATTTTGAACGGGTTCGTATAAAAAATCGGTATCCGGCATATTTTTTACAATCAACCCTAACTTTATTGGATTACCTCTATAGATAACCACATCATAAGCTAAACTAATCAAAAATTTATTTTTTAACTCCTCTGCCATTCCACTACTATTAAAAAAACATCCAATTAATAATAAAATTATCATTTTTTTAATAGAAACCTTTATTATAAATCCTATATTTGAAATTTTAGTATTCATAATCTGCTCCTATAATGATTTTGAATAATGTCAAAAATGTTTGATATTTAGTTTATAAATCAATAGCTTCCTGTTTCCCGGACCGTTATTTTTGAAGTTCACCATCAAGCCATTTTAGATAATCTTTACTTCCCTCAAGTATCGGTAAACATATTATTTCCGGTGTTTCATACGGATGTATTTCTTTGATACAATCTTCAATTTTTTTATACATGTTTCTTCTGCTCTTAATAAAACACAGCCATTCTTCGGCTTTCTCTATGTTGTTTTTCCACCTATAAGTACTTGCTGCGGGCCCGATTATCTGAACACAACCGGCTAATCTTTTTTCAATTAAAACCCCGGTTATCTTTTCCGCATCTTCCTTTTTTCCCGTAGTGGTAATCACCTGAATATATTCATTATCCATAACAAACATCCTTTTTCCCAAAGGAATAATCTTGGCAAACCACACAAAAATCATTTTATGAAACAATACATACAAATTCTGTAACTATTTTAAAATCATCATCCGATACATTTTTTAATATTATATCTTTAAATTCTTTATTGTCCGGGCAATACGGGACAAAACTTTGTTTGCCATAAAACCAAATCAAACAACCGTTTAACAAATTCTAACCTGTTTTCTTTGTCCTTAAATATAGATTATTATCCCTTAATATCTCTCCTTTCTTGTTTTGGCATACTGCTGTTTTATTATTTTTTTCCTTTTGTCAATTATATTATTATCATCTTAAAGACTATCCCTCATATATACCCATGTTTAAAACGCTTCCTGTTCGCAGGCAGATATAGCATCATCTACCACTTTTTGAAGTTCAGAAGGCAATCCCATTATAGTCGTATCCAAAAATCCTCTCACAATAGCAACCTGTGCCTCACTTTGACTTAACCCTCTAGCCATAAGATACTCTATTTCATCTTTAGCAATTTTACCTACCGCAGCTTCGTGAGACAAGTCTATATCTTTAATACTTCCTTCCAACTCAGGTATGGCATGAATCAGCCCTTCCTCTCTCATCATAAGGCCCCGGCATTCAAGGTGTGCCTTTATCCTTCTTGCCTCCCCTTTTAAATGTCCCCGGGCAATGATATCCCCTCCTCCGCTAATCACCCGGGATATAATCTCTGCTCTTGAATCTTCTGACTTTAATATCACCCGTGAGCCTACATCCAGATGCGCACCGGGATGGGCGAAAAGAATAGAATTATATCGGGCCATAGCTCCCCGGCCTACCAACTCGGCTTTAGGATACATCTGCAGGTTTTTTACCGGTTTAAGGCAAATATAGTTTGATAAAAACGTACCACCCTCTTCGACCAATGCAGCCGTCCTGGGTCTGACAGAGACATCTTCTGCCCAATCGTGTATCATAGTAAAGGTCAATTTAGCACCCTTTTTAACAAAAAACTCTGAAACGCCTATGTGAAGACCTCTTTTAACATCACTTGCCGTTGCACAACCCGTGATAATCTGTACATCCGCACCTTCTTCTACAATTATTATATTATGGACATTTTGAATTATGTTATTCTCGTTTATAAAAAGGCACGCTTGTAAAGGATATATCGCCTTTACACCCGGCTCTGCCCTTAAAAAATAACCCTGATGCGGTTGAAGTTCAGCCTGCTTAGTAAACTCATCAGCATCAACGGATAATATTTTCCAGAAATAATTATCTACCCATTTATGTTTTTTACGCGCTTCGGTAATACTCATCACCTCAAGACCGGGATAAAGGCTCTTTGAGTGTACTACACTGTGATCCATCTGAATGTAAGTACCGGACCGCCCCCTCTGGGATGGATCCACACCGGAAGATAACATATTCTTTCTTTGGTCAGGACTAATTTTCCGAAGGTCCTCCATGTAAGGCTTTTCTTCTGCTCCGGACTTGTATGACTTAATATCTACTTCTTTACCCGGGACTTCCTTTTCATTTTTTTTCCCCTGCATGTTACACACCCCTCATAACCATACTTTGTTACTTCTTCCAATATCCTCTCCGGATCGCCAAAACAAAGAATCTTGCCATCTAATAAAACACATCCTTTATCGGCTTTTACATATTTAAAGATATAACCGGTATGGGTAATAATTAAAGCGGCATTATCCTTGTTTTTATTGAGTATTTGATTCATAACCTTGCCTACCAGTATAATGTTTTCTAAATCAACCCCGGATTCCGGTTCATCGAAAAAAGAAAGCTCAGGTGAACTTGCCAACAGCTGAAACAATTCAGAGCGCTTTATTTCTCCGCCGGAAAATCCCAGGTTTACATCTCTATCTAAAAATCCTTTTAAATTAAATCCTTCCGCTTCTTTGTCAGTGTCAAAATCATTATGCTTTATTATATCCACTATCTGCCTGAGCCTAATCCCTCTTATCGTAGGCGGCCTCTGTAATATAATTCCCATACCTAAACGAGCACGTTCATCAATAGATAAACCATTTATTTGTTTGCCTTTAAATATAATATTTCCCCGGGTAATTTTATAACCGGAAAAACCCATTACGGCCATAAGAAGGGAAGTTTTACCCGAACCATTCGGGCCAAGAACGGCAAGTCTTTCACCTTTTTTAATTTCAAGGTTTATATCAGTTAAAACTTCTTTTCCCGATACCGAAACAGTTAAATTTTCTATTCTTAACATTTCAAATCTATCCCCTTTTTAAATAATGTCTTCCTTTCAATTCAGCTTCTCTTATATCTCCCCGTTAACAAAACGCTCTCAATGATATATCCCTCCATAGCCATCTCTACATCTTTCTTTCTCGATTTTTCCTTCAGGTCCAACTTTTTATTTAAAGCATATAATTTGAACCGATAAGAATGGGTTCCTGACGGTGGACAGGGTCCGCCATATCCTTTTTTACCAAAGTCTGTTATCCCCTCTACTCCCTCCGGTTCAGTCCCTTCCGGGATATTTTCGGTATCCTTAGGAATATTCCATACCACCCAATGAACAAATGTCCCCATAGGTGCATCAGGATCATCCATAATAAGGACTAATACCTCAGAATTTTCAGGTACATCACTTATTTGTAACGGTGGAGATATATTTTTACCATCACAGGTATACCTTGAAAGAATATTTTCCTCATCAACAAACGCGGAACTGGTTAGTTTCATCTTATCACCCCTCTGATTAAATTAAGTGATGTCAAAATGTTTGACATTTAGTTTATCTTAACCTCACCAACAAGAATACCTACGCTTTGCTTGGCACACAATGTAGTATGTCCCTATTTTTTTGCTTAGTTCAGCAACAGACTCTAAAATAAAAATATCCCCTATTGTCTTTATAAACACTTACCATAATTAAAATTAAAACTTAAACTTAAGAGTAACTGCCAAAGTTAATGCGTTATATTCTCCTTCAGTGTCAAAATAACTTATTTCACCGGTGAAAGATACTTTATCGCTAAATCTATAATCATTTCCGATTAAATAATAATAGCTATCAATATGGTCACTATTATCGTTAACTTTAAACATACCATAAAGATAATTTTTTTTAAATGGGTTTCCCATGTAGATAGAATATATCTTTGATTTTAGATTCTGAGGCGAATAATACTGGATACTATTTATTTTAAAATCTCTTTCGCGATAACCATAACTAAAATTTAAATCCGGTTTTCGCTTTGATATAATAAACGTTAAGAAATTATACCAATCTTCACTGGAGTTATTATCGGAATAATCAGTATAATTATAAACACTGTTTAGAACTACATATTGTTTAAAATATAAATTTGACGCCATTTCATAAGAGTTATTCCTTATTTCATCTAAAATATCAAAAATACCATGCAAATATTTAAAAGTAATTGAATTTTTCCGGTAATATTTTAATATAGTCCTAACATCCATACCAGCAAAGAAACAGGGACCATGGCTGTATGTACTTAAATTTATAGAGCCTAGTATAGATAGAAAACTATTAAAGTTATACTTACCGCCAAATTCTATATTATTGCCAATTTTGTGGTCATGTCCGGTCTCTTCAAACTTATTTAAATAATCAGCAATATAGAAGTTATTCCCATGATCCAAAAATATTGCATGTTTATACCCGCAGGTCAATGAATATGCTCTCCAGTTATTACCATCCCTTTCCTTAGTATATTTGAAGACAAAGTCGTTCCCCGGTATTAATTCTATCCTGACCTTTTTTTTACCTTCCATCGCTTCTTTGTTTCCCGGCTCTATCTGCAAAGTCTTTCTATACTCCTCTTCAGCATTAGAAAAAGCCCCCATCCATGTATAAATTTTTGCTAAGTTATTATGGAGTACAGTGCTTCGGGGTAATACTTGAAGTGCTTTTTTGTAAATACGCTCGGCCTCTTTTAATCTATCATCCCACATATAAACTTCAGCTAAACCCTTATAAGCCCGCACATTCCGTGGTTCCTGGCTGAGAATCTTTTCATATTGGTCTATCGATTCCTTTCGGTACCCTATCCAATTATAAACCTCTGCCACTCCTGTTTGTGCTTCGACGTTTTTAGTATCGATATCCAATGCCCTTTTATATAAATCTATAGATTCCCTGTAACGGTCATTCCAACTATATATTTTTGCTAACCCAATTATAGCAGTTACATTTTTAGATTCTAAGTTTAAAATTTTATTAAAGATATCTTTTGCTTCTTTATTTTCGTCTAATAACATAAATGTATTACCCAATCCTTCCAGGGCCTTTATGTTATCAGGCTCTAACTCTACTGCTTTATAAAAGTTAATATTAGCTTCCTTTGTTCTTCCTTCCGCCATAAGTTCCCAGCCAGAGCGAATATAATCCGATACCATTTTTTCTCTTTGATTTTCTTGGGCATAAGCGGCTATAGAAAAGAAAAATATTATTATTACTGCTTTAGAAATCTTACCCATCCTGACTCTTCCCTACCATTTCTTTTTAGATTTGAATAACTCTTTCAAATATCCCATGACACAAATTGGAGACATAATAATTTGATATATTAAAACATAAAATATCAATCCCGCAGGATTATGTCTAATTTTTAAACCAGCATACTTCATAAAACGCCTTTGTGAATCCAACATTTCAATAATAATACAGACAGTTATAGGGATTACAAAAAGGGTTGTTAAACCAACAATGTAATAATAGCCAAAAAAAACCATAATAATTCCAGGAATAAAAACAAACGTATAGAAAAAGTCAATAAAAGGAAAAAATAAATTCAAAGCCACAAAGAAAGAACTGTACCGTTTACCTTTCCAGATTAACTCGATATGGTCTCGAAAACCTTCTATCATGCCTCTGGCCCACCTTTGACGTTGCCGGGAATATGCATGATAATTTAAAGGTACGTTAGTAAAAGCAAAGGCTGTAGGTTCATAGTCTATTTGATATCCCTTTTTGAGTAATGCCCATGTCAATACAATATCTTCACCCAATCTATCTCTCCAACCATTTACTGAAAGCAA
>JAGLYT010000088.1 GCA_023132075.1 bacterium | reverse complement strand
ATGTTACAAAACAAATAAATGAAATTTTTAGTAGATTTTATGTTAGGCCGGCTTCATTGCTGGTTATGTATTTTGGGTTATGACTGCCTGTATTTCAAGAGGGAACCTTTTTCCGGATTTAAAGGAAAAAAAGATTTAATTTATCAAAGTCTTAAAGAAAGTAGAATCATTTTAAGCAGGGACACAACCTTAAGCAGGAAAAAAGCTTTAAAACTGGTACTTATTAAAAGTGATTTTTTGCCTGAACAGTTAGCTCAGGTGTTTAAAACATTTGATTTAAAATTAGATAAGAATAAAATTTTTTCCCGTTGTACAATTTGTAATACGCTTTTAATTCGAGTAGATAGGTTAAAAGTGGAAGGCAAAGTTCCCGCATATGTTTATCAAACACAAAAAGAATTTTCGCTATGTCCTTTTTGCCGAAAGATTTATTGGAAAGGAACCCATTGGAAATTGGTTGAAGAAGAAATAAAAAAAATGCTTTCTTTATAAATAAAAATCGGATATAAAAAAATAGATTTTAAAAAAGGGGGAATTATGTTAAAAAAAGCTGTAATTTTCAATGTTGTACTGGTGCTTCTATGGGGATGTGTCTCTTGTAGTACATCTAAACCCAAAGATGTTTCTTTTAAGGGAAAGTGGAAGCAGGTTTTTGAAAATTGCATAATGGGAGTGAAAGAAGAAAATGTTGTAGATGTTTTTACGGATGGGGAAAAATTTCGCATGGAAAGCGAAAACAGTATTCAGGTTTATGACGGGAAATATTTATATTCAAAGATAAAAAACACTTTGGATGAAAGTAGTTTTCCGGTAAATACAAATGAAATTTCTCCCGACAAAGTAAAATCGTATAAATTCTGGTTTATTATTCATCAAGGAAAAACCGGTCCCGGAGGAAACATCGCCGGACAGGAAACAGTGCTTTATCAAGTCAAAATGAATCGTCCGGACGGAGAGATTGCTTCTCAAGTTTGGGTAGATGCCAAAACGGGAATAGTTTTAAAATCAATTCAGACCGTTTATTCGCACCAGGTAAGCCAGATGGTTACTCAACAAAGCCAGGAATGTCTGGAAATTAGCTATGGTTATGTTGATGACGGCTTTTTTATTAAACCGGAATAAGATATGTTTATTTTTTTTCCCATTGGCCGTAAGGCTGCACTAAGTAAGTTTCCTTATTTCACGGCTGGATTGATTTTACTTAATGCTTTGGTTTTTGTTTTAACCTGGCCGGGAGAAAAAAAATTTTTAAATGAACGGGTGAGTTTTGAGCAGTTTTCTTCTCTGGGACAGCGAGTGGCAGATATTTTAATTAGTTCCAATTCGGGAATACCGCAAGAAACAAGAATATTACTGCAAAATGAAAAAAAATCGCCGGATTTTCCTACTTCTTTAGTTAATCAAATTTTTTTATCGGTTCAAAATCAAACAATAGTAATTTCTCATCAAGCTCAATACCAGTGGAAATTATGTTATCCCCACTATGTTGCCTTAAAAGAGAGTTTAGAAAAATCTTCTGAAAATCGCCATTCCGTATTTTCTAAGTATGGTTTTTCTAAGCAGGGGCCGATATTTCCTAATATTTTGACTTATCAATTTTTACATGCCGGAATATTGCACATTTTTTTTAATATGTTCTTTTTATGGTTAGTCGGATGCAATATAGAGGAACGATGGGGACCGCCGATTTTTTTATCATTATACCTTTTGGGTGGAGTAGCAGCGGCTTTAGTGCAAAATGCTTTTTATCCGCAACACCAGGAACCTTTAATCGGAGCTTCCGGGGCAGTAGCATCAATTATGGGAGCATTTCTCATTCGTTATGCGGCAATGAAAATTCGTATTTTCTACTTTTTATTTTTATCTATTTATCCTCGTTTTGGAACATTTGAAGTGCCGGCATGGATAGCAGCCCCATTATGGTTTTTTCAACAATTATTTATGGGTTTAATGACTATTAAATATACGCCCAGGGTAGGATATTGGGCACATGTCGCGGGTTTCCTTTTCGGTGTCGGAGGGGGTATTTTAATTAGAACTTTTCGTATTGGTAAACCATGGGAAGATGCGGCTGAGCAGACCCCGGATAGGCTTGAAATTAAGGTGGAAAAAGGTGTTTCTGCTTTTTTTTTGAATGATTTTCAAAAAGCCCGGAGAATTTTTAACGAAATTATTGCTGTTTGTCCGCAACACATAAAAGCGAGGGAAGGCCTCTTGCGTGTTTATGAGCGGGAAAATAATCAATCGGCTTTTTGTCAGACAGCAATAGAATTAATGAAGATAGCGAATGGAAAAAATGATACAGTTTTAATAAATGAAATTTTGGACCGGACAAAAATTGTTATCAAAAATGCGGAATTAACCGATTTTCTTTTTTTTCAAATTGCTTCTTTTTATGAAAAAGCCCAACGCTGGAAAGAAGCAGTGCAGACCTATCAACACATTATTGAAAAGTTTAATAAAAGTACTTATATGCCTAAAGTATTACTTGCCTTAGGCAAAATTCTTAAACAAAAGTTACATCGCAGTCAGGAATCTAAACAATACCTGGAAAAACTTACCTGTCCTCCTTATGATCTTGAGTGGGGAACAGCGGCTAAGGAATATTTGGAAGAGTAAAAAAACAATTTTAAAATATAACATAAAATAATAGGAGGAAACCTTGAAAAAAGAGGCAATAGAGAACCATCAGCGGTATTTAGAGCGAATAGACGTTTATAAAAATTTCGGCTATGACAATGAAAGAGAACGGGACTTTATTATCCGGAAAGCACAACCTATTTATGGCCGCATATTAGAGATTGGCACAGGAAAGGGACATTTAACCCTTGCTTTAGCCAAAAAGGGCTATAGCTTTGTTAGTGTTGATATTTCTTCGGAAGAACAGGAGTTTGCTTTGCTTAACACACAATATTTAGGATTGGATAAACAAGTAGATTTTAAAATAGAAGATGCCGAACATTTAAATTTTAATGATAATAGCTTTGATATAATTGTTTCGGTTAATGTAGTTCACCACCTTACAAATTCATTTAAAATTATGGATGAGTGGTTTCGAATAATTTCCCCGGGAGGCAAAATTGTTTTAAGTGATTTTACCAGGGAAGGATTGAAAATAGTTGATAAAGTTCATCTCACTGAAGGCAAAAAACACAATGTTAGTAAAATAAGTTTAACCGATATAGATAATTATTTAACAGCTAAAAATTTCAAGATAGAAAAACATAGAAGTAAATTCCAGGAAATATCAATAATTAAGATTTAAGATAAATAATGGATATATTGGCAATTAACAGAAGTCCTAAAAAATATAAAAAAACGAAGGCCCGAAACAAATGAACCTCCCCGCAGCAAGTTATGAGGCAGCTGATTTAAGGATTTTATGCCCCGGGAAAAAGATTAAATAAAAATATTTTTATTTTTTTCTTGACAAATGATATAAATTTAGTATCATTGACATAAAGGAGATAAACATGAAGTTGATTACCAGGGATACGGACTATGCAGTCAGGGCACTTTGTTTTATTTCCGGGAGCAAAAAAAACAGGGTATCGGTTGGTGAACTGGTGGGGGTCTTAAAAATTCCCAGACCTTTTTTAAGAAAGATTCTTCAAATTTTAAACAAGAAAAAACTACTCAAGTCATATAAAGGACAGGGTGGTGGTTTTGCTTTAGTTAAGTCGCATGATAAAATACTTCTAACCGATTTGATGAAAATTTTTCAAGGGCCGTTAAAACTAAATGAATGTGTTTTTAAAAAACAAGTTTGTCCGAATATTAAAACATGTAAACTTAAAAAGAAAATTGATAAAATAGAAAAATATGTTATTTCCGAATTGAAAGGCATTACCTTAGCACATTTATTATAAAAATAAAGAGACAAAAGAGGATATAAATGAATAAAGTCAGGATAGCATTTTTCGATACTAAACCTTATGACCGGGAATTTTTTGAGCAGGCAAACAGTCAATATAATTTTGATATAAAATATTTAAAAAATCATTTAAACAAAGATACTGTTGAAATGGTGCAGGGATTTAATGTAGTATGTGCATTTGTTAACGATAGTGTTAACAAGGAGGTTATAAGTATAGTAAAACAAAATGGAATAGAGTTAATTGCCTTGCGTTGTGCCGGATATAACAATGTTGATTTAAGAGCGGCATTTAAAAATATTCATATTATGCGTGTACCGGAATATTCTCCTTATGCCGTTAGTGAACATGCGGTTGCTTTAATGCTTGGATTAAACAGGAAAATCTACCGGGCTTATTATCGTACCCGGGATAATAATTTTAGTATAAATGGATTACTCGGTTTTGATATGCACGGTAAAACAGCAGGTATTATCGGAACCGGTAAAATAGGAAAATGTTTAATTTCTATTCTTAAAGGATTTGGGATGAATATCATTTGTTTTGATCTTTATCCTGATAAATCATATGCAAAAAGTGCAGGGGTTACTTATGTTTCTCTTGCTCAGCTTTATAAAAAAGCAGATATTATTTCCCTGCATTGTCCTTTAACGCCTCAAACCCAATATATGATTAACGAAGAGAGTATTTCCAGCATGAAAGACGGGGTAATGATTATTAATACGGGCAGGGGGAAATTAATTAAGACACAGGCATTGATAGAAGGACTTAAAAGCAGGAAAATCGGAGGGGCAGGACTTGATGTATATGAGGAAGAAAGTAATTATTTCTTTGAGGATTTTTCGTCTTCGATGATTGATGATGATATATTAGCACGACTCCTGACTTTTCCCAATGTGCTTATTACTTCCCACCAGGGTTTTTTTACCAAAGAAGCGCTGACTAACATTGCCCGGACAACCTTGGATAATATTATTGAATTTTTTAACGGTGGATATTTAAAAAATGAGATTTGTTATCATTGCGGAGAAACCTGTATAAAAAAAGAAAAAAAACGTTGTTTTAGTTAAAATTATAATAAAGAAGGGAGAGAAAGATGAAAGTATATCGTTGTCGTGTATGCGGAGAAGTGTATGTCGGAGAGGAAAAACCAACGAGTTGTCCTTTTTGCGGTGCTCATGAAGAGTATTTTGTCTTAGCTAAAGAATGGAAACTGATACATAGTGAAACCTTGTCTGATATAACTAAAGAAAATTTAAAGAAGGCATTAGATTTAGAGATAAACAACACTAATTTTTACAAGGCCGCTTCGGAAAAAAGTAAAGATTTGCATTTTTCCAGTATGTTTAAAGGCCTATCCAAAGTGGAAAGGGAGCATGCCTCAACTATATGTAAACATCTTAGAATAGCCAAACCGGAATTGAGTGCAGGGGCGGATAAGGCTGTTGATTCTGACCGGGCAAATATTGAGGAAGCTAATCGAAGGGAAAGAAGTGCGGTTAAATTTTATGGGGAAGCAATTAATCAGGCACCGGAAGACGGCATTAAAGAGTTCTTTAAAGCATTAATGCAGATAGAATCAGACCACATAGTTTTGACCGACTAAAAACCTTTAATAAGGAGGAAAAGAAAATGACTAAATTAAGAGAGCTTTACCGTTGTGATATTTGTGGAAATGTTGTGGAAATAATCCATGAAGGAGCACCGGCACTGGTGTGTTGTAATCAGCCCATGATAAAATTAGAAGCCAAGACAGAGGATACCGGAAGCGAAAAACATGTTCCGGTAATAGAAGAAATCGATGGGGGAACTACCATAAAAGTAGGAAGTATTGCCCATCCTATGGAAGAAAAACACTATATTAAATTTATTGAAGTCCTGACCAAGGATAAAGTTTTGAGGGTAGAATTAAAACCCGGACAAAATCCCGAGGTTCAATCTTGGGTGTCAAAAATGGATATATTAGAAGTACGGGAATTTTGTACAATACATGGTCTATGGAAAAATAAATAAAAGAGGGGGATAGAAAAATGAAAGTAGAAGGATTTATCAATGCTTGTGTTGAAAATGGTTATCACTGGTATCAGGGAGAACATGAAGGTAAAGACGGTTATTTTGTCGGGAGTAAAGAACTAAACACTGTTGCTCATTTCCTTGTTGAAGCTATCCAACAAAATGAATGGCCGATTTTGGAAAATCAGATAACCCAGGGAAAAAAAGTTCATCATGTTTCCCGGGTGGTAGGTTATTTTTCACGTATTGAAAATTGGAACAAGAGTAAACACGGGGAATTAAAGGACCGGAATAAAGGTGATTATGGGATAAAATAGAAAAAAAATGAGTAAGTCTAAAAAAACATAATTCATTAAAGGAGGAATTTAAAATGGGAAAAGTAAAAGGAACAAAAACAGAAAAAAATCTCCTGGCATCTTTTGCCGGAGAGTCACAAGCAAGAAACAGGTATACTTATTTTTCTTCCGTAGCCAAAAAAGCAGGATATGAACAAATAGCAGCGATATTTTTAGAAACCGCAGACACTGAAAAAGAACATGCTAAAAGATTTTTTAAATTTCTGGAAGGCGGAGAAATAAAAATTGTAGCAAGCTATCCTGCCGGAGTTATTAATGATACACTAGCTAATCTGGAATCTGCCGAAGCAGGGGAAAATATGGAATGGACCAAACTTTATAAAGAAGCGGAAGAAACTGCCCGAGAGGAAGGATTTGAAGAAATAGCTGATTTATTTAAAGAAATAGCCGAAGTAGAAGAAGAGCATGAAAAACGCTACCGAAGATTAATTAAAAATATAAAAGAAGACAAGGTATTTAAAAGAGATACCGTAGTTAAATGGAAATGCCGTAATTGCGG
>JAGLYT010000087.1 GCA_023132075.1 bacterium | reverse complement strand
TCCGAAAATAAAACTGCGGACGATACCCTTTGAAAAACGGTGTGTGCCTCCCTCCTTCTTCCTTGGTCAAAATATACACCTGACATTTGAATTTAGTGTGCGGTGTTATTGACCCCGGCTTCACTACTACCTGTCCACGCTCTATATCTTTCTTTTCTATCCCTCTTAATAACAACCCTACATTATCTCCCGCCTGCCCGTCATCCAATATCTTCCGAAACATCTCTACCCCGGTCACCACACTCTTCTTCGTCTCATGTATCCCCACTATCTCTACAGCTTCCCCGACTTTTATCTTTCCACGTTCTATCCGCCCTGTCGCCACTGTCCCTCTTCCCGTTATAGAAAATACATCCTCCACACTCATTAAAAACGTCTTCTCCACCTCGCGTTTCGGGATCGGTATATATTTGTCTGTCTCTTCCAATAACTTTATTACATTCCCGCATTTTTCACATTCCTTCTTTCCGCATCCACAATTCAATGCCTCTAATGCCGACCCTTTTACTACAGGCACTTTATCCCCGGGAAATTCATACTTGCTTAATAATTCCCTTACTTCCAATTCCACTAAGTCCAATAACTCAGCATCATCCACCTGATCCGTTTTATTTAAAAACACTACTATATACGGTACCCCTACCTGCCGTGCCAATAGTATATGCTCCCGCGTCTGCGGCATCGGTCCATCCGTCGCACTTACTACCAATATCGCCCCGTCCATCTGCGCCGAACCCGTTATCATGTTTTTTATATAATCCGCATGCCCGGGACAATCTATATGCGCATAATGCCGTTCCCCTGTCTCATATTCTACATGGGCTACATTTATCGTTACTCCCCGTTCTTTTTCTTCCGGGGCATTATCTATATCCCATACCCCTTTCGCCTGTGAATTTCCTGACTTGGATAAACATTGGGTTATCGCCGCAGTTAATGTCGTCTTTCCGTGATCTACATGCCCTATCGTCCCTATGTTTACATGTGGTTTCGTCCTCTCGAATTTCTCTTTTGCCATCTTTTGTTACCTCCTTTACGTAATCAATAAATATTATTTTTTTGAAACTAATTCCAGTTCACCTACCAGCTTTTTAGCAATATCTCCCGGAACCTCTTTATAACATAAAGGTTCCATTGAATAAGTAGCTCTTCCCTGGGTAAGCGACCTCAAACCGGTTGCATATCCGAACATTTCAGATAAAGGAACACTTCCCTTTATGATATGGGTTTTTCCTCTTTCATTAATGTCTTCCACTTTGCCTCTTCTTGAACTCAAATCTCCTATCACATCACCCATATATTCTTTAACCGTTATAACCTCTATTTTCATAATAGGTTCCAGAAGAACGGGATCAGCTCTTTTAACTCCATCCCGTATTGCTAAAGAAGCTGCTACATTGTACGCTATATCCGAAGAATCAACGTCATGATAGGACCCATCAATCAGGGCAACCTTCACATCTATAACTTGATATCCCCCCAAAGAACCTGTCTCCAATTCTTTTATTATTCCTTTCTCTATTGTAGAAATATATTCCCTGGGAATAGACCCTCCTACAATTTTGTTTACAAACTCAAATCCTTTTCCTTTTTCCTGCGGCTCTATATCCAACCAAACATGTCCATACTGTCCCCGGCCACCACTTTGACGAATATATTTCCCTTCCTGCCTTACTGATTTTCTAATCGTTTCCCGATAAGACACATGGGGATTTCCTACATTTGCTTCCACCCCAAACTCCCTTCCCATACGACTTATCAAAACATCCAAATGTAATTCTCCCATTCCTGAAATTATAGTCTGTCCTGTTTCTGTGTCATATTTAAGCTTAAAAGTAGGATCCTCCTCTGCCAAACGATGTAACGCCAAACCCATCTTTTCCTCATCCTTTTTAGTTTTAGGTTCAATGGCTAAAGAAATTACCGGTTCGGGGAAAGAAATCAAACCAAAAACAATAGGAACCTTCTCATCACATAAAGTATTCCCGGTAACAGTATCCTTCAACCCTACCACAGCTATAATATCTCCGGCATATGCCTCTTCTATATTCTCTCTACGGTTAGCATGCATACGAAGAATTTTAGTTATTCTTTCCTTTTTCCCCCGGGAAACATTATATACTGTCTCCCCTCTTTTTATAACTCCCGAATAAACTCTCAAAAAAGAAAGCCGTCCTACATACACGTCACTCATAATTTTAAAAACCACCCCGGAAAAAGGCGCATCATCTCTTACTAACCTTTTCTCTTCCTTTTCTGTATCAGGATTAACCCCTTTAACTGAAGGAACATCCACCGGTGAAGGAAGGAAATTACCGATATCATCTAATAAAAATTGTATCCCTTTATTTTTAAAAGCAGATCCGCATAAAACCGGAACTATTTTATAACTAAGCGTTGCTTTTCTAATCCCCCAAATTAAATCTTCCTCAGTTATTTGTTTGCCTTCCAAATATTTCTCCAATACATCATCATCAACATCAGAAATCGCCTCAACAAGCTTGTCATGATATTCTTTACTGATTTTTGCATACTCCTCAGGAATATCCGTTGTTTTAAAAGTAACCCCAAAATCCTCTCCCTCATAAACACGTGCTTTCATTCTTATTAAATCAATTACCCCGGAAAAATTTTCCTCTTTTCCTAACGGCAACTGAATCGGTACCACACTATTGGATAACCGCTCTTTCATTTGTTCCACCACACCAAAAAAATCCGCACCCACTCTATCCATTTTATTTACAAAAATCATTCGCGGAACACCATATTTATCCGCCTGATGCCATACCGTTTCCGACTGCGGCTCAACACCGCCAACGGCACAAAATATCACTACCGCCCCATCTAATACCCTTAGAGACCTTTCTACCTCAGCCGTAAAATCTATATGTCCGGGGGTATCAATAATGTTAATCCACCAATCTTTCCATTGGCAGGTTGTAGCAGCAGAAGTTATCGTTATTCCCCGCTCCTGTTCCTGCTCCATCCAATCCATAGTAGCATTACCATCGTGAACTTCACCTATTTTATATATCTTACCCGTATAATAAAGGATCCGCTCTGAAGTCGTAGTTTTCCCGGCATCAATGTGAGCAATAATCCCTATATTTCTCGTTTTTTCTAATTCTACCGCTCTTCCCATTTTTAAAAAACCCCTTTGTAATTATATCCTGATCTAAATTCCGATTTAAAAATCCTATTTACCATCGATAGTGAGCAAAAGCTTTATTAGCTTCCGCCATTTTATGCGTATCCTCTTTCTTTTTCACTGCCGCACCCTGATTGCGGGCAGCCTCAATCAATTCTTCCGCTAATCTTTCCGCAAAAGATTTTCCCGTTCGCGCCAATGCATAATTAGTAATCCATCGTATAGCTATAGAAACGGAACGACGGGGACTTACTTCTATCGGTACCTGGTATGTAGCTCCCCCCACTCTGCGGGACTTCACTTCCAGGAGGGGCTTTACATTTTCCATAGCACGCCCCAAAATCTGCATCGGGTCCTCTTTTGTTTTTTCTTTAATAGCATCCATAGCCTTATAAAATATTGTATCAGCCACACTTTTTTTTCCTGATTTCATTATGTTTTTAATGAAGTGACTCACCATTAAACTATTATATTTATAATCCGGAACCGTCTCTCTTTTTACCATTGTTTTTTTTGCTTTTCTAGACACTTTTTCCTCCCTTACCGTTTACAACCAAAAATTTGTTTCTTAAACACACGTTATTTGGAACCTTTTCCCTTAGGAGCCTTAGCTCCATATTTAGACCGAGATTGTTTTCGGTCTGCTACCCCGATAGTATCCATCACTCCTCTTACAATATGATAACGCACTCCCGGCAAATCCTTAACCCTTCCACCCCTAATCATTACAATAGAATGTTCTTGTAAATTATGCCCAATACCCGGAATATAAGCAGTCACTTCCACTCCACTAGTCAACTTTACCCGTGCTACTTTACGCAATGCTGAATTTGGTTTTTTAGGGGTAGTAGTATAAACCCTTATGCACACACCCCTCCTTTGAGGTGAATTAGACAAAGCAGGGGTTCTTTCTTTTTTCTTCATCTTCTTTCTTCCCTTTGAAACCAATTGATTAATTGTCGGCATAATGTCTTCTCCTTTATCTATCTTTTAAACCGTTCTTTCTCGCCAATATACCTGTACCGGCAGGAATAAGATGCCCGATAATAATATTTTCCTTTAAACCCTTCAAAGTATCTTTTTGTCCCTGCACGGCGGCTTCGGTTAAAACCCGGGTAGTCTCCTGAAAAGAAGCAGCAGAAATAAAACTTTCACTGGATAAAGAAGCTTTCGTTATCCCCAAAAGTATAGGATACGCCACAGCCGATTCCCCTTGTTTTTTTTCTACTCTTTTATTCTCTTCCTGAAACTTAAATTTATTTACTGTTTCACCTGCTAATAATTCGGTGTCCCCACTTTTTTCAATTCTCACATTAAGTAACATTTGTCGTACAATTGCCTCAATGTGTTTATCGTTGATAATTACCCCCTGCAGGCGATAAACCTCTTGTATTTCATTAACTAAATATTCCTGAACTTCCTTGTCTCCCTTTACCCTCAATATATCATGGGGATTTATAGACCCGTCAGTCAAAGGTTCTCCCACTCTTACCTGATCCCCTTCATAAATTACCAGATGTTTGCCGTGAGGAACAATGTATTCACGTGTCATCCCCGATTGATTTTCAACTACTATTTTCATTACCCCCTTAGTAGTCGTCCCTAACCGTACCCTGCCGTCAATCTCAGAAATAAGTGCACAATTTTTAGGTTTACGTGCTTCAAATAATTCAGCTACCCGGGGTAACCCCCCGGTAATATCTCTGGTTTTTGAGACTTCCTGTGGAATCTTTGCTAAAACATCTCCGGGAAATACCTCACTTCCACCATAGGCATCAATATGAGTATCTACCGGTAACGGATAAGAAATCAACTCTTTCTTTTTCTTATCCACAATAGCAATTCGAGGCTGAAGTTTTTCCGTTTTATAACTAATAATTACTCTTTCTTCCAAACCAGTAATTCTATTTATCTCTTTGTGAACAGTTATTCCTTCTTCAATATCCACTAGTTTTATTTTTCCATTAAATTCGGAAACAATAGGTAAACTATAGGGATCCCATTCTGCAATCAACTCTCCTTTTTTAACTTGTTTCCCTTCCCGAACTTTTAATTTTGCTCCATAAGGAACATAGTAATGTTCTTTCTCCTTACTGCTGCCGGACTCTCTAATAATTATTTCGCCATTTCGACTAACTACAACCCATTGCCCTTCTTTGTCCTTTATACTTTTAATATTAGAAAACTTTAGTTTTCCTTCTTTCTTAGCTTGCACGGAAGAACGCAAAATAACCCGACTGGCCGTTCCCCCTATATGAAAAGTTCTCAAAGTAAGCTGAGTTCCCGGCTCTCCGATAGATTGGGCCGCAATAATTCCCACAGCTTCCCCTATTCCTACTTCCTTTCCCGTCGCCAAATTTAGTCCATAACATTTAGCACAAACACCTTGTTTCGCTTCACAGGTTAAAACAGAACGAATTCTTATTTTCTCAATGCCGGCTTTTTCAATTTCCCTGGCTTTTTCTTCACTAATCAGTTCACCAACGGTAATAATTACTTCATCTGTTAAAAGATTTACTACATTATCCAAACTTACTCTGCCTACTACCCGTTCCAATAAAGACTCTACTACTTCATCACCTTCCTGTAAAGCCCCCACTTTTATCCCGTTTATCGTTCCACAATCATATGTATTTACTACTACATCATGAGCAACATCTACCAATCTCCGGGTTAAATAACCCGCATCTGCTGTTTTTAAAGCCGTATCAGCCAACCCTTTCCTTCCCCCATGAGTAGAAATAAAGTATTCCAAAACCGTTAATCCTTCTCTAAAATTAGCCACAATAGGTGATTCGATAATCTCTCCTATCTGTCCGGTAATTTTCTTCTGAGGTTTCGCCATTAACCCCCTCATACCGGCTAGTTGTCTAATCTGCTGCCTGCTTCCTCTCGCTCCTGAATCAGCCATCATATAAATAGGATTAAACTTGGGTAAATCAGGATGATAATTTTCTTCCTCTTCTTCTCTCAAACCGTCAAACATACTATTAGAAATTTTATCGGTAACATGAGTCCAAATATCAATTACCTTGTTATATCGTTCCGTATCGGTAATAAATCCCCTTTTATATTGCATTTCAATTTCTTTTACTTCTTTTTTTGCCACATTAATCATTTCGTTTTTAGCCTTAGGCGTTTTCATATCTCTTAAAGAAATCGATACCCCCGCCAATGTCGCATATTTATAACCCAACTTTTTTATATTATCCAACAACAAGGTCGTTTTATACGTGCCCAACTTTTTAAAACAAAGTTCTACCAATCGGCCTAAATCTTTTTTCTTAACGGTTCTATTTACAAATCCCATTTCGGGGGGAACAATTTCATTAAAAATAATCCGGCCCACAGTAGTCTCTATTAGTTCACCCGATGAAATCCTGACTTTTATTTTAGCATGCAAGCTTAATCTTTTATTGTCGTAAGCACTTAACGCTTCTCCATTACAAGCAAATACTTTACCGTTTCCTAAATCACCCTTCTTTTCTTTGGTTAAATAACAACATCCTAATACCATATCCTGAGAAGGTGTTACAATGGACTTTCCGTTAGAAGGTGATAAAATATTATTACTGGCCAGCATTAAAACCCTTGCTTCCATTTGCGCTTCCAGGGATAAGGGAACATGTACTGCCATCTGGTCTCCATCAAAGTC
>JAGLYT010000086.1 GCA_023132075.1 bacterium | reverse complement strand
GAAGATTTTGAAATGTTGGTTGTTGCTGAAAAATAATGGTTTGTTAGCGGTTACACGATTATGTCTTGTGCTGTCTAAATTTGTTTTTGACGAACTTCTTTTACACTGACTGGAAGTATTTAACTTTTTTAAATAAGGTTAAGGACACAAGGATACTGTGCCTATCGTACAGGTGATGAATTCTTTTTACAAATCCCATTTTATCTCTTTATATTATCAATGATTTTTTATTGACTATGCTAACAATTTAATTTATATTAGAGCATAATTAAATAGCTTTTGGCACAGTTTTTCAATGCAGGGAAATAGCCCCATTTATTTTTAGAAAAAAAGTTTTTATTAAAGAAGTGATAAGATAAAAAAAATTGGAAAATATAACAAATAAAAGGAAATAGTTTATTATGAAACAACAATCGGTTGAATCCCAGAAGGGTGAAATTAAATTTAGAAAAAAACTTGTTCAGCAACAGGTGGAGGGAAGATGTATTTTTAATGATGAGTTTGAGACAAAGGGTATAGAGAAGATACTCAGTGATAGAATGAAAAAAACATTTGAGCAGATGTCTTTGCTAAAAGAAAGCGGGATTCCCTTATCTCCTTATATAGAGATTGGCGCAGAAAGATGTCAACGGTCATTGGTTCTGGAAAATGAAATTGGTGGTACTGGTGCAGCAGTAGATATTTCTTATGATATGCTTAAAAGCGGTGATTATTATAAGGGGGTATTTAATAAAAGCAAACTTCCGATTAGAATCTGCTGTGACGCAAATAGTTTACCCTTTATGACCGATTCTATTCCTTTTGTGTTTTGTTATGAAACTCTTCACCATTTTCTTTCTCCTATCCCGATTGTAAAAGAAATCCATAGGGTGCTTTCACCGGGTGGCCATTTTTTCTTTGAGGAAGAACCATTCAGAAAGATTCTTCATTTTAATCTATATAAAGGAAAAAAGATATATTTAAAAGAATCACTGGGTTCAAGTAAAATCAGAAAGATATTTGATTACTTTTTATCCCGGACGAGCTGTAACGAAGTTGAACACGGAATTATTGAAAATGATGAAATACCAATTGGCGTTTGGAAACAGGCTTTGAGTTTTTTCGAGAAGAAAAATGTAAAATTACAATCAATGAGGTGTATTGAGTCGGAATTGTTTAATCCAAAACATTATATAAAGTTTATTCTGGCTTATTTATTCGGTGGAGTAATTTCCGGGACTTGTTGTAAATCAGGTGTTAGTATCAAAGAAGAGATTTCTGTTTATGATCTTCTTATTTGTCCTTCATGTATTGAAAATGGACGAGAATCAAGATTAGCTCAAAAAAATCTTTCATTTTTCTGTAATGAGTGTGGTAACAAGTTTCCGATAATTGATGGTGTAGTGTTTTTGTTTTCCGATAAGAAATTCAAGGAACTTTATCCTGACATATTTGAGGAAGTTACTAAAAGATTAAAATAAATATTAACGATTAGGGGTGTAAGATTATCCATGTGTCCTGTACTATGTAATTGGGAGAGGGATAGATGGATTTAAATATAGTAAGTGAAAAGTTAACAAAGTTATTAGGAATGGAGACAGGTGTGGTAAGTATAACAAAGGGAAAAAGTAGTATTTTGTATCAGAGAAAAGAGTCTATAAATATAAAACTTTAGGCAGCGTTACCCAAGATTTAGGGTAAAATTAAAAAACATCATAAGATACTTGAGCTTGCTGTTAATCTCTCAGCCGTTAAAAAAAATCATAAAGTCTTAGATATTGGCTGTTGCACAGGCTTTTAAGCTTAAAATTTCTTAAAAAATTGATTGTTTTGTCACTGGCATAGATAACTCGCCACATATGTTGGAAATATTCAAAAACAAAATACAGTTTAAATAATAAGAACAATACAAATTGTTAATTGGGGAAGAAGAATAAGTTTTAAGTAAACTATTTTAAGTTCTTCCCTGTAAATTGCAGGGGGAGAAACAATGATTGTGAAAGAAAAAGATGTATGTAAAGAATGTGAAGCAATTTGTTGCCGAAACTTAGCCGTTCCGATAACAAAACCAAAAAATATTGCTGAAATTGATGACTTGAGGTGGAAATTGCATTTTGATACGGTAAAAGTATATATTAAAAGCCGGCGATGGTATTTGTTGATCAAAGGGAAGTGTATGTATTTATCCGATACTAATCTTTGTAAAATATATGAGCGCAGGCCTGAAGTATGTAGAGACCATAAATCGGATTCCTGTGAAATGACCGGGCAATGGTATGATAAAATGATTTCTTCTCCGGAAGAATTAGATGCATATATAAAACAAAAAAGGAAGAGATAAAAAGATAATTATGGAGAACTTATTACTACTATTGACAAATAATCGGCAAATTCTTTCCGCAATGGGATTAGCAATTTGGGGTTTCTGGGGCAAATGACAGGGACGGAGTTCTCTTAGTTGATAAAAAGGAAAAGTAGGTTTAAATAAAGAAGAGATAAATGGAATAGATGAGAGATTAATCAATGAAGGGAAAATAATTTTTAATGAAAAAAATAATTTTTACTCTGTCGTTGTTTCTGGTAACACCCATAATAGTTTTGGCCTGGGATGACTGCCCTGTAGGCAAAGTTAATAGTAGTTACCCGGGTGATTGTGGAAAATATGTTGATACGGACAATGACGGGATTTGTGACCGTTCACAGCCGGCACCGGAGGATAGAAATAGCAATTTTAGCAATACCGAAACCATAATAAATGAAATTGATAATTTAAAAAAGAACAAAGAATTAGAAAAAAATGCGGAGACAGATATTGATGTGTCATTGGAATCAAAGACTCAGTTTGCTGAATCAGATAAAAGTAATAAAGAGCATAAACGGATTTATCATTTGTTACCAATCTCATTAGTTTTAGTTTTTTTATATTTATTTGGTTATATTCTATCTAAAAGAAAAATTATAAAAGTGGTAAATCATAGAAAAATTTGGAATTTTTTGCTGCTCCTTACCTTTTTATCTTCAGGAATAACAGGAGTTTTATTAATTATTAGAGTTAATTCGGGCATAGTTATCCCGTTGCCCTTTGACATTTTATTTTGGCATGTGGAAACAGGAATAGCGATGTTTGTAATTTGCATCTTTCATATATCGTGGCATTTGTTTTACTTCAAGAATATGTTTAGAAAATTAGGAAAAAAATAAGGGATGTTCATAAAAGTATAAATAAGTTGATAAAGGAAATACAATATTAAAATAGGCAATGGACATAGAAGGGGAGTTAGGTTCGAATAAAATGGAAAAACAGAAATTTATGAGTTTTTGGTTGATGCTGCTTTTAGTTATGTGTATTGTTTTTATTACTGGCTGGATTAGAGAAAAACCCTTTGAAGATAAAGAAGAAATTGCTTGGGAATCTGAATATCCGGAAGAATATATTATTTATCGGGATTATATCGAAACAATTAAAGATGTTACTTCTTTTTTTATGCGTTCTATATTTGATACTGAGATAGTTGAAGCCACCGTAATTTCAATAACAAAATCTCAAGTATGTCCTGAGATGACAAATCCATCTGCCCTTGAATCAAAGAAATGTAGTCTTGAGCCATATCCAAAGGATATAGGGGTGGTGAGAATAGATAAAATTATTGATTATATCACTTTTTTTAAATATGGTGCAGAGCAACTTTTTGAACAGTCAAGCATAGAAGAACCGATAAGGAAGGGAAAAACAACCGCTGGATACAAAGGTAAAGAACTTCATAAATCTAAGTTACCTGAATATAAACCGTTACAAGTAGGACAAAAAGTTTCAGTTAGTTTCTTACTTACTGCAAGAGCGGCGAAAGTCAGATATGTTTCAGTCCCACCGATAAGCGAATCAAAACAATCTGAACAGCCTCATGGACGTTCAGAGGGGACAATATCATTAAAAGACACAGATTATAAACAAACTGTTACTTATCCAATTAAGCCAGCCGACAAACTTTTACCAAAAACTTACAAACCAATTCCTAAAGAAGGCAATTATTTTGTGTTTACAACAAGAATCATTGAATATCCTAAAACAAGTCAGAAAATACTTTCCGGATTAAAGGTGGGGGATAAATTTAGAGCCCAAATTAACTATGATGGTATATTATATGTAGAGGAATATGAAATAATTAATTAAGTTTTTTAGAGAAAAAAACAGGAAATATTTGATATAAAAACTGAAAATAAGGTTTGAATAGTAAGGGGAGCAAGTAAATAGATAAGATGGGTGAAGTATTATAGGTCAAATAAGAGGAAAGATTTATTAAGAACAAAAAATTATAATGGAAAATACAAATTATGAAAGTAAATCCTAAAATTGATAATTTTATAAAGGATATTTTGCTTATTGATAAGGACAAAGGGAAAATGGTAATTTCTTTAAGAAAATTGATCTTAAAGATAGCTCCGAAAATAAAAGAAGAAATAAAATATGGTGGGTTGGTTTTTGTAGAAGATAAGAGATTATTTTGCGGAATCTTTGTTCGTATAAATCATATATCTATTGAGTTTGATAGAGGGATAGAGTTTCAGGATGCGGATAATTTTCTGGAAGGAAGCGGAAAATTAAGAAGACATTTAAAAATTTATCAACAAAAAGATATCAAAAATAAAAAGGTTGCTTATTATGTTAAGCAATCTTTTCAATTATAAAGGTGCTTTTTTATGGGTATAAAGACGATAAAAAATAGAAGAAGGATAAAATTAATTTGTTTAATTATATCTTTTTTTATTGTGGGTTGCCTAAATGATGAAAGTGATAAAAATGATAAAATTTTATCAGATAATACAATGGGCAAAGAAGATGTTTCAGACTGGGATAGGATTTCGCAAAAATTAAAAGAAAAATTTGGCCTTAAATCCAATCAATTTGTTATTATCGTAAGTATTTCCAGGCAAAAACTTTGTCTTATCAAAAATGGAGAAATTATTAAAACATATCCTGTTTCTACCTCTAAATATGGAATAGGAAGCAAGCCGGGCAGCAATAAAACGCCTTTAGGGACTCACTATATTTGTGAAAAAAGAGGAGAAGGAGCTAAGATTGGGACAATTTTTAAAGCACGTAAAAATACGAAAAAAATTGCTAAAATTTATACCGACAGGACAGATGTTCCTGATGATTTTGTAACTACTCGTATAATGTGGTTAAAAGGATTAGAAGCAGGTGTTAATCTTGAAACATTGAAGCGTTATGTTTATATTCATGGAACACCGGAAGAAGGATTGATTGGGACACCGGCATCGCATGGGTGTGTAAGAATGAAAAATAAAGAAGTGATTGAGTTGTTCAAATTGGTTTCAGTAGGTACATTTGTTGAAATTCAAAAATGAGGGGCTCAAAAGTGTGCACTTTTAATTCTTAAATGACAAATACAACAAAAATACTTGACAATTAAACGCTTATCTGGTATTTTCTAATATAAGGGATATTTGAGTGTCTATAAAAATTATAATAAAAGGGGGTGAAGAATAGAATAAGGTTTTATTTAAAAAGTTAAGAAGGATTCGGATTAAAAAAATAAAAAAGGGGAGAGTGCAAATGAATAAATGGGTGATATTGATTTTGACTGTCGTATGTGTTTTTGGTGTTACTTTTGCTGCATACTCTGAAGTTGATAAGGTTAAAGTTAGTGGAGATATTAATCTCCGTACAATAAGTCATGAAAGCCTTGATCTTATGACCGGAAATATTGTGGGGTCGTGGTTTATGTCAACAGTACGCTTACGTTTAGATGCTGCCTTATCCGATGATGTAAATGCAGTTGTACGGTTAGCCAATGAAAGAGATTGGGGATTAGAATCAACCGCCGCTGATAGTAATGATATTGATCTGGATTTAGCTTATATTACTGTAAAAAAGATTCTTTTTCCTTCTTTAACGCTTACAATCGGCCGTCAGGAATTACTTTTTGGTAATGGTATGATTATTGGTGACCCGGATACGAATTTACTGGTATCCTCTGAATCAAAAATTACCGCTATTGATTTGAGTGCACGTAAAGCTTTTGATGCTGTCCGGGCAAATATTGGACTTGCACCTGTAACCATTGAGCCTTTTTATGCTCAGATTGATGAAGGAAGCAGTGTGAATATCAATGATGATGTAAATCTTTATGGAGTAAATGCCCGTTATAATTTTTCCAAAAATAATGCTCTTAGTGAAATTTATTATTTTGTTAAAAAGACAGGTGACGATGTAACCCTTATTAAAGATCAAGTAGATAATGTGGGATTTCGATGCAGTTTTGGCCCTAATTTCGTTCCTGGTTCACCAATGTTGCCTTTCGTCCTTCAGGCAGAAATAGCTCATCAATCCGGAGATTTTCCAGGTGGATTCCCAAACGGCGTATGGGGACTTGCACCCCACCTTCCCGGAGAAAGAGATGCATGGGCATATGACGTTTCCGGAACTTTCCTTACTCCTATTAAGGCTCTTCCGGCAGTAACGTTGCTCTATAATTACCGTTCAGGTGAAGACCCACTCGACATTGCGGGAGACTACACCGGATGGGATATAATGTATGAAAATCAGGCAGGTGGTAGTTTGGATAATGCATTCGTGGCTCCCTCTAATGCTCATCTGTATCATATTATTACCCAAATTAAACCCACAAAGGAGATTACTGCGAATATAAGATTTACTCAGCTTGTTTGGGATAAAGCACCTCTTGAAGGAACTCCTCTTTTTGGAGTATATGGCATGTATATACTTACAAACGAAAAAGCTTTAGGTAATTTTGCAGAATTAGATATTCAATATGCCTACACCAAGGATATTACTTTTGGTTTAAACGGGGGAGTATATTTAGCAGGAGATACTTTTAACGAAATCAACGATACCAATGCTCATCGAATTGTTGGTTCAATGAAAGTAA
>JAGLYT010000085.1 GCA_023132075.1 bacterium | reverse complement strand
TAAATTTAAATCTTTATCATATTTCACTAATCCATTATAAACAAGATTATTTATCGTTCCGGAAGATGTATCAGTAGCCAAAACAGGATTTAAATAACTGGCATCCCCAATAGAAACATCAATAATTATATCCCCGTAACAGGGCTTATCCTCAAACTTTATTTCTTCTTTTTTCTCCCTTTTGCTACACCCAAACAAAAATAATAATAAAAATACTGTTTTAAAAATCTTTATTTTTTTTAACATTTATTTCCTCTTTTATTATTTTTTACTCTGCTTACAAACCCAGAATACCTTTCCTACATTCTGACAAAAATATCATTTAAGGAATATGCTTTTCGGTAGGTTAAAAATTTTCTTTTGCCAATATAATTTCTTTTTCTCTCTCCAGTCCTGCTTCTAAAACCAAATCTCTAAGGGTCACATTATTTAAAACTTTTTTTGTCGCTTGATTAAGATTATTTATTATTTTTTTTACATATTTTGATTCATTGTCTTTCGCTTTTATTCTTCCTAAAGGATTTTCTCCGTAATTTTTTATCGCATTTAAAACTTTTTCGACGGATATTTTTTCCAAAGCCGCCGCCGGCTGGTAATAAGTAACATCACTATTTACTTCATGAAGAATACTAGTTTTACACAATTGGAAGATGATGTCTTTAACTAATCTGCTGGAAACATTTAATTTCTGCGAAATCCTCTCTACTGTCCAGGGAAGAGACCCTGAATAAAAATTATTAGCGATTAATACTACTATGTATAAAACCAATTCTTCCCGAAAAGAATAACTCGCTGATTGTGCCCACTTTTCCTGGGTATAAGTTTTCACATTCTGGCTGGCGAAAGAAATTTCAGCTCCAAAAAGAACAATCACCCAACTAATATACAACCAGATAAGAAATAAAGGAAATTGGGCAAATCCTCCATAAATAGCATTATACTTAGCCACACCGATTCCAAAATTAATATAAACCCATTGAACAACTTGCCATATTGTTCCGGCTATCACCCCTCCTACCAATGCATGTCTAATCTTAACTCCTGTATTGGGCATAAAAATATACATAGAAGTAAAAGCAATCCATAAAGAAACAAAGGGGGTAAAGTGAACTATTAATTGTTTAATCATTCCCTGTGTTAGAATTTTTTGAGCAAGTGATATGTTTTCCAAAGAAGCTGTTATAGCCATTGCCGCCGTCACTAAAACAGGGCCTATTATCAACACACTAAGATAATCACTTGTTTTTCTAAATATACTGCGGGACCTTTTTACGCCCCAAATAGTATTGAAAGAACTTTCTACCGTAGATAGCATTTTAACTACCGTAATAATAAGCACTCCTCCACCTAAAGCTCCCAGGGCAGTAGTATTGGTTTTTTTCGCAGAAGAAATAAGTAATTTTACGACTTCACCGCCTATTCCGGTTATCGTCTCATTTAGCAACAATGGTTCTAAAGCTTTTATTCCCAATCCCTTGGAAATAGAAAATAGCACTGCCAAAAAAGGCACTATGGAAAGCAACGTAGTATAAGTTAATGCAGAAGCATGAAGAGGACAATTATCTTCAACAAAACCCTTCCAAACCATAAAAATTATGCGTATTTGTTTGTATAAAAAAGACTTAAAAGTAAAAATTCTGGCATTTTCAATCTCCCACAAATCTTTCGTCAGAAAGAATTTAATTCTACTGAGATACTTATTCAACTTTTACTCCCGAAAAATTATTTTATTTATTTTGTAAACTTCTACGTTTTCTGAGCCTAATTAAAGCATTTTTTGTTAAAATTTTATTTATTGCCTCCTTAACTGTCTCTCTTAACCTTATATCTCCATAACCCGATAATTCATTCAAAACAGGTATTGCTCTTTTATCCCCAATAATTCCTAAACTTTCAACCGCCGCTTTATTAATTTCCGACTTACCTCTGATAGCAGCCATTCTGATTAATACGGGAACAGAATCTCTGCTGCGTATCGTCCCCAAAGTCTTTATTATAGAAAGCGAAACTTCTTCCCTGTTTACCTCGTTTTCTAAAGAATTAGCTAGGGCAGAAACAGCCAAAGGTGTCCCGATTATAGCAAGAGTATTTACAGCAATTAATCGATTTTTTAAGCTGGAATCATTTAAAGATTCAATTAGTACAGAAACAACATCATCATTTCCGATTACTGCAAAGATATTAATTATCCGAAACCTTATTTTGCTGTCTTTCTCAATTAATAAATGTTCTTTTAACGGAAAAATCGCAGACCTCCCGGTAATTCTCACTAATGAATTGACAGCAGCTAAACGAACTTTTTTATTTTTATCAGTTAAACCTTTTTCTATTATAGCATCGACAGCTTCTCTTCCCCCTATTTCCCCCAACGCAGCAATACTCTCTAATTGAATTACACCCTTTCTATCACCAATCGCATCAATTAAAAAACATACTATTTCTTCTTTTCCGATTCTATTTAATTCTCTTACCGCATCCAAACGAATTTTAGTCTTTTTGTCCCGTAATTTTTCAATCAATCCGCTATATTCAGGTTTATTTTTTATTTCTACATCCGCTATGTCTTGTGTTTTTTCACCTTGTTCGGTTATAACCTGCTTTTCCTCATCCCCTTCTATTGCATATCCGCAAAAAACAACATTCATCACCACCAAAAAAGAAATCAACATTACACCTAATTTCCCTTTTAACAACATCAATTTCCCTCCTTTTACTGCTATTTTCTACCTTGCCTTGCATTATACAAGAAACAAAAAATACTTGTCAAGACAAAACGATAAAACTAATGCATTATAATTCATCAATAATAAAGAAAAGATTATGCTGAAACACCTCAAGACTAAAAAATTATAAATTTCGGATCAGGTATCTATAAAGAATGGAAAAAAACTTGATTTCTACTTCGGGGGTAAAGAATTAATTGAATTCCAGTAAAATATCATTTTTTTTATTTTATCAATGAAGTCTTCAAATTTAACCGGTTTAATTATATAGCTATTTACATAGTTAGCATAAGCCTGAACCATGTCCTGCTGATGAGAAGAACTGGTAAGAATAACCACCGGAACAGTTTTTAATTGCTCATCTAATTTAATCCTCTTTAAAACCTCAATTCCGCTCATTTTAGGCAAACGAACATCCAATATAATAAATCCGAGCGCAAAAGATTTATTCATTGTCTTGTATTTTCCTTTACGGAACAAAAAATCCAAAGCTTCCTGTCCATCTCCCACCGAATAAATCGTACTGACTAATTCTTTATCTCTCTTAATTTCATTTACGATTAATTCTCTGTGGTCAATATCATCTTCTATTAATAAAACATCTTTTGAGATAAATTTCATCTTTTATCACTCTTCCTAAAAACATTTCCCATATAATTTTTATATATCAAGAAGGTAAATCATCTTTTGATTTTTTTAAGAATGTAAAATAAAAAATAGTTCCTTTTCCCTCTTCTGACTCTATCCATATTTTTCCACCGTAATTATCAATAATCTTCTTTACAATAGCCAACCCCACACCGGTCCCTTCTGTTTCTATATCTTTTAACCGATGAAAAACTTCAAATATTTTTTCGTGATACCTGGGAGAAATTCCAATACCCGAATCCTTAACATAGAATGTCCAATAATCTTCATCTTTATTATAATAACCTATTTCAATTTCGGGATATTTTTTATCGCCAATAAATTTGATGGCATTCCCAATCAAATTGTCAAATATCTGTTTAATTCTATTACGATCTCCCCAGATTAAAGGAAAAGGACCCTTCAGAGAGAATTTTATTTCTTTTTTTTCTAATGCAGTTGAAAACATCTCTTTGGTTAAATTTATTACCTTTATTATATTTACAAGTTCTAAATTTCCTTCGACCTGACTGATACGGGAAAGCTCCAGTAAATCTTCTATTAAAAATTCCATCTGATTAGTATTAGCACGAATCCGTTCCAAATAGTAAAGGTTTTTTTTTCCTAATCTGTTTTTACAATTAGTAAGTAAATTTGCTGCAAATCCATCTACTACAACCAGGGGTGCTTTTAAGTCGTGCGAAACACTATAAATAAACATCTCCATCTCTTTGTTTTTTAACTCCAATTCCCTGGTTTTTTCTTCCAGTTTTTTTCCTCTCTGGGTCAAATTATTTTGTGAATTTTTTAATTTTTTTGTCATCTCATTAAAGGAATGGGTCAACAGGCCTATTTCATCTGAGGAAAAAACTTCCACCTGATAATCCAGGTCCCCTTCAGCAATTCTTTTTGTTCCTCTCACTAAACGTTTAACCGGATCAACAGTAATCTTTATTAAAAAAATACCTCCAACCAGGTCTATCATAATAATTAAAAAAAACAAGAAAAAGAATTCTTTTCTTGCTTTCTTTGCTTTGAGCATATACATATCAGTAACAGAAACACCTAAATCAACTTCTCCTATATTTTTTCCTACCATTTTTTCAACTTGTTTTTGAGAAGAAAATTCCATATACTTTTTATATATAAAAAACTTTTTTATTCTAATAGGAACCGTGATACTAAATCGTAAGGGAATATTTTTCGTTTTTCTGATTTTTTCAGCTAAAACCTTCCCTTCTTCATCTCTAATCCTAACCAGAATAATGTCTTTTTCCTTTAAAAGTGCTTGCTGAAGAAGAGTCTCCAAGAACTCTTTATTACTATTTAACACTCCATATTCACTTTCAGAGGCAAGTTTTATAGCTAAAGAAGTAGCCCTCTCATCCAATTCTTCTCTTATAATTCTAATTTCATTAACCTTTGAAAACCACATTAAAATAATAAAAGGAAGAATATTTATCAGAAAAATAATTAAAACAAATTTAAGAAACAAATTAACTTTTATTGGCTTATTCATAATTAACGATTAAGAGACAAATAAACATTGTAACCTTTAGGATTTAAGATTCAATTTCCTTATAAGCATTTTTTTTCAACTTATTTATAATTTTTTGCTTATCATCTTCTCTGATATCATTAAATTTTATTCCTATTTGGTATTTATTCTCCCCTCTTTTTTTTGTTTTCTTTACCCATGACACTTCTCCTTCGGCAAAAACAGAAATGATAGTATTGCTTACATCATCCGTCGGAAGATATATCTCCATCAATATTTTCTCCTGAAAAGAAATAAACTCTTCTCTTTCAATCATTACTCCTCCTCCCCCAACGTCTCGCAAAATATTTTCCTCAATTTCAACCGGATTTCCTTCTACATCCAACATCCTTCTTTTAGAAGGATATTGACAAAAAGCAAAAAGATATTTATTTTGCCGTTGATATTTCCTATTTTCTTTTACAGCTACAACCTTTTTCCTTTTTCCATTTCTCATTTTTCCCCCTTGTTATAATGATTTTTTCGGAAAAATTTCAAAAATCTATTTGCTCTAGTATACCTTTTATTTATTACAATCGTATTACAAGAAAATTAAAAGTTTGTTACACTTGAAGAAAATTAAATATATATTAACACCAATATTTCGCTTTTCCTTTCGTTTACCATTCAAAATGCATTCTACTAAAAAAAAATATTTTTCAAAATACAAAACAAAAAGCTTCACATTATCCTTTTCTTTCCAAACATATTCAGAAACGCCCATAACAACTTTCGTATTTACAACGCTCTAAACCGGACACATTTATTTTTAGTATTATTAAATTATTGTCAGTATAAGTTTATAAAAATGGTAAAAAAAAACCTCCCACTTCCTTTTTTACCACATAACCAAAACGAAATACAACAACCTATGCCCTTAATACAACCCATAAAACCACTGCTCTATCTTCACCTATATTCAATATTTTATGCATTTTAGGTGAAATAAAATAAATACTATCTCCTGCCTCCATATTCCACTTCTTATCATCAATAAAAATATCTATTTTGCCCTTAATTACCAATCCAAATTCTTCTCCTTCATGTTTCCTTAGTAAATTACCCGTTTCTTTTCCTTTTTCCAGATTAAAAAGCAACGGTTCCATTTTTATATTTAAAATATTAGAAGCTAAGGCTTCACATCCCGGTATTACCCCCTTATCAACAAATCCTTTTTCTCTTTTTCGTCTGATAAAAATAGTCTCTTTCGTTTCTTCTTCCTCAAAAAAAGAACTAATCCTGGTATTTAGTGCTTTCGCAATCAACCTTAAGGATTGAACTGATGGAGAAGCGATGTCCCTTTCTACTTGAGAAAGAAAACTAATTGTTAACTGTGTACGTTTAGCCAAAGCTTCCAACGTTAAATTTTTAAACAACCGCACTTCTCTTATTTTCTTCCCCAGATTCATCGTCTCACCCCTAATTTTTATTGTTTTTATTTTTTATTACACGGCTATTTTTCTAAATCAAAAATTTAATTTGACAAAAACAATACAAAATACTAAAATATTTAGAGAATAAAATAAAAGGAAATTAAATTGAATGCCTAAAATAAAAACAACCGGTTACACTTTAATCGAACTGATGATTGTAGTAGCTGTTATTGGGATACTTGCCACTATCGGCACACCCAAATTTGCTAATCTAACCCGAAAATCGCATGAAGCAATTACAAAAGGAAACCTTGCAATACTACGAACTACTCTTGACGTCTACTTCTCTGATAACGAAGGGTTTTACCCTTACGGCAATCCTACTTCTTCTCTTATCCCGCGATATTTAGACCAAATGCCACGCTGCTACACCCACCACCATCCACAAAGCACCAATATCCAGGATTACGGTGGAATTATGGGAGACACCGGCGGTTGGGGATACTGGATGGAAGCCCACTCTGAATGGGGCAAAATATTTATTGACTGCACTCATACGGACCTTCGCGGGACTATTCTTTCCACATGGTAATTTTTTAAAACCTAAAAAAAATGGTTGCGGGGGACGGATTCGAACCGCCGACCTCCGGGTTATG
>JAGLYT010000084.1 GCA_023132075.1 bacterium | reverse complement strand
AAATTTTTATTTTTATATTTTTAGGTTTTTGTTTTGGAAAGATAAAAATAAAAAAAGTGAATTTGGAGTTTTTTACGCATACAATAATAAATTTTTTTATTTATTTTGTTTTTCCACTTTTCATATTTTTAGTTATTTGGAAAAATGAGTCGGAAATATCATTGGTAGTTAATATTTTTTTAGTTGTTACAGGAGTGATTTTAGGCGGAGCCTTTTTTTCTTTTTGTCTTGCCTTTGTTTTCAAGAAGTCTTTTCGCGAAATTTGTCTTCCGATTATGTTTATGAATTCAGGATATTTAGCTATTCCGGTAAATACTTTATTGTGGGGAGAGAAAGGATGTGAATATGCAGTTATTTATGATATAGCAATGGGTTTAATAATGTATACGTTAGGGATATTTTTGATAAGCAAAAAAAAAGATTTCAAACAAATTTTAAAAATGCCCATAATTTATGCAGCAGGTATAGGTGTTTTTTTGAACTATATAAATATCTCTACTCCTGACTATATTCAGAATTTTTATAAGATTATAAAAACGGTAATTTTCCCTTCTATCCTTTTTTTGGTTGGATATCAATTAAGTTTGGTTAAATTTCCGGCTCATTTATTTAAAATAACCGGGGTTGGTATAATCTTGCGTATGGTTGGGGGAGGGTTTGTAGCTTATCTGTTGAGCAGCTTATTTCATTTGCCGCGGGAAATAATGGCAGTAATGATTATATCTTCTACGATGCCATCGGCGGTTACTACTTATATTTTGGCTAAAAAATACCATGGAGCGATTGATTATACCGCATCCATGGTTATATTTAGTACTTTAGTATCGCTGTTGATTATTCCGATAATAGCTAGTTTTTTTTAGAATCAATATCTACTGCAACGAGATTGGATTTTGTTGTATTTGTCGTTGTTTTTATAACTTCTTTTTCTTTGCTCATTGTACAATTCCCTTCAAAAATAGCCCCTTCGGAAATGACTAATTGTTGAGCATATATGTCTCCATGAACCTGAGCTTTGATTTGAATATCAATATTATGAAAGACATGAATATTCCCGATAATTTTTCCACCGATTGTTACTGTTTGAGCTTTGATGTTTCCTTTTATGGTTCCGCTTTCTCCCAGAATAACTCCTCCTTTGTTGCTGATAACATCTCCTTCTATTGTTCCATCAATACGGATACTTCCTCTGGAAGTAAGAGTCCCTTTCAGTGTGGTGCCTACTCCAACAATCGTTTCTATTTTATCGTCTATTTTTTCTGATTCCTTTTTGCCACTGAACATCTTTTTATTTTCCTCCTTTTTGAGAAATATATTTTTAGTTATTTTTACAAAGAAAGAAAAGGATTGTTTAATTTTTTAGCAAAGCCTATTTAAAATAATAGATAGGATTTACTGCTTTACCCCTCACCCGCACTTCGTAGTGGAGGTGATTTCCGGTGGAACGACCTGTATCACCTGTGTAGCTTATAATTTGTCCCCGTGTCACATAATCCCCTGTTTTAACTAATAGCTTGGAATTATGGGCATAATAAGTTGATAAACCATATCCGTGTTTGACTATTACTACATAACCGTATCCTTTTGCTCTCCTAGCCACTGTTACTATGCCATCTGCCGTAGCCCAGACAGGGGAGCCCTTACGGTTGGCTATATCTAAACCGGTGTGAAATTCGGATTTATTACTAAATGGAGAAATTCTATAACCAAAACGGGAACTAATATAGCCGTAAGTAGGCCAGATACAGGGGGTGGCTTCTAATATACTTTTTTGAAGGAAAATACATTTAGATATTTCCAGAAAACTTTTTATTTGTTTGTTTGAATTAACCTGCAATTTTTTATTTACTTTACGGAATTGATTTTTCTGGAACAAATTGTCAACAACCTGTTGTTCGTTTTTGCTGGGACCCCCTTTTCCTAAATTGAGATAAGTCCGAAGATAGCTTGCATAGAAGGGATAGCGGTTGATTATTTTCTTAGAATTTGAAGCAACCATATTTCTCAATTGGTGGTCGATTTTTTCTACCTGGGAAACAAGTTCTTTGGATTTAACTGTTTCCTGAATAAAAAATGCAACTTTTTCCTGCAAGGCTTTATTTTTTCGTTTAGTAGCTAAGTAATCTATATGGCGGGAAGTAACGAAAAAGGAATGTATCGTTAACCCTGCCCAACAAGAAAGAACGAAATAAATAAATACGAGAGGGATACTCATCTTTAGTGTTCTGTTGGTGTGGTGAGGAACCAACATGATTGTTAGTTTCTTTTTTATTTCTTTATGCAAATTAAATTTTTTCATTTTCTCTCCTCATTCCCTCGGAAAACTCTAAGAGTATTTAAATTGGTTTCAAAACTTACTTTTTTATTCTCCTACGTTATGAATATATCATAAAAATGAAGTTTGTCAAGGTTATTATTCATTTTACTTTTCAAAGCAAATGCTGAATTTTAGCAACCTCCAATATACTCCATTAAGTCATTAAAAGTCAAGACGTTTTTTAGTAGTGGTTAAAAAATGTTTTAAGTTCTTTTCTGAAGCAATAAAAATTAAAAAAAAGATGTGCTTTTTATTCTGTTTGTAAAAAATAAATGTGCTTAAAAAAATAAAAGTCAGAATAAATCTTGATCCTTACTCACTCAAAAATTTCTTGACACCACCAAAGAATAAATATAAAATAATTAAGTAAAACTTAAAATTCAAAGAGGATGGAAAATGAAAAAAATATCGCATTTTAAAGATTTTTTCTATGGTCAAGCACCAATAGATAACCACCATGTTGAAATTCCAAAAACATTTAATGAAACATTAAAAAGTGTTTATTTTATTATGTACAATTACCATGTTAACATTTTGCATAAAAATCCAAAAACTATGAGGGTAAATAAAAAAATTTATGGGACCAGAAAAATCGTACACAAATGATTATATAGATTTTTTGAATGCCTTAAATAAGCATGGAGTAGAATATCTAATAGTAGGTGCTTATGCTACATTACATTACACGCATATTTCTCGCAGTACAAATGATATTGACATCTGGATTAGGGCTACTGAAGAAAATGCTGCAACGAACCGTTGACAATTTAAAAACCATTTTCACAATGACCTTTTTAATCGAACCACCCAATAAAACCACCGTTACAGATACAAGCTTATATGATAATTTTTGGTTTCAAAACGAATATTTAACCGAATATAACCAAAATTCAGGCATTGACATGTTTGACCAAACAATGTTTAATAATGACGATACAAAAGCAAAATTAGTCGTATCCGACCATCGTCCCATCTGGGCAGTGTTTAACATTAGCCGGGAAGATGATGATTAAAAAGATGTGAAAGATAAATCTGGAGAATATTATGATGGGGGATTATAAAAAAATAACAATTTTGGAAAATCGGAACAGAACAAAACTTTTGGTTGAGTTTAGAAAAAATGTTGTTAATTATTTTGATAATGTGGAGGATGCAGATATTGGTTTAGGAGTATATGAAAATGAAGAAGCAAAACAATTGAGAAGAACAATAAACATGAATTTAGATAGGATGTATTCTCTCATAATCTTAAGCGGAGTTAAGCCGGTTATGTGTTATTCACCCCCTCGTGCCATAGGTGGATTTGCAGGAGACATTGATTTAGTCATCAACATTTTCAATTTATATGAATTCCAAATTGATCCACAACAATTGATGGATTTTATAGATAGAGCAATAGGTATTTATAGCGAAGATAGACTTAATGCTTTATTTAGGACTATTAATCCATTCTTTTGGCTGTGTTTAATATTAGATTATATTGTGGGGTTACCATTTAAAATTATTGGGAAAATAGGATTTAACCAAAAGAAAATAGAGACATCAATAGCAGGAAGAATTATTAAAGGTGTTTTTTATTTAATTACAATGTTGGCTGCTTTTTTAACAGTTTTGGAAAAGACAGGATATCTTGAGAAATTTAAATCACTAATTAAATAAAATCAACAAAATTTCAAAAAGGAAGAATAATAAATGAATTTTCCAACCATTACAAAATCAAAAGAAGCCCAAACAAGAGCAGAATTGCAAGATTGTATACAGAAAACAATTAATTCAATCAAAGAAAAAGAATTAGTAATATATTGCGGAGCAGGGATTTCTTTAAATTCGGGAGTACCATTAGCCAATGATTTAAAGCTATACATCCTTGAAAAATTATCGGTAGATAAAAAAGATATTTACGGATACATGCCAAAAAAAGAGATGGAAAATATTTTTGGAGAGAAAGATACTTCGTGGCATGAATTGTTTGAAAATCCAGGAGAAGAAAACCTCTTATTTAAAACCAATTTTGAAGATTTAATATATGAATTAATAGACGATGAGATTAAGCAAAAAAAAATGTTAGCTGTTTGCCGGGAAAATATTCCTTATTCAAAGATTAAACATAGCATTCCTTTTGAGCTATTTATGGAGATAATTGCAGAGAACCTAGATATTCCTGATATTTTAAATATGTATAAGGACGAGAAAAAAATAAATACAAATCATGTTTTAATTGCAAAACTTGCTAAAGTGGGTTTGGCTAAGAATATATTTACAACCAACTTTGATTTACTTATCGAGAGAGCATTAGAAGAAGAAGAGTTAAAGAGGGATAAAGATTTTAAAGTATATTATAATGAAAAACATTTCTCAGAGATAGATTTTAATGATGACGGGCATAAAAAAATAAGAATTTTCAAAATACATGGAAGTGCTGAAGATTACAAGAGCATAAGGACAACAATGAAAGGGGTAGCAAGTAAAGTTCTTTCTGATAAGAGAAAGGCTCTAATAAGACATATATTTTCAAGTGGAAAGCACAAAAAGGTTTTAATCCTGGGCTATAGCTGTTCTGACGAATTTGACATAACACCGCAAATACAAAATATAGGGGAAAACAAAAAAGAAATAATCTATGTTGATCACTCTACTACCAAAGAAGAAATAGAAGATCTAAAAAAAGAGGAAAATGAGAATTCCTCAGAGGAAGAAAAGAACCCTTTCAAAAGTTTTTCCGGGAAAAAGATAAGATATAATATAAACACGCTCATTGAAAACATTTGGATTTCACTTAAAGACATTAGTAAAGAAGAATACGAACTTATCCCATCTGAAACAGAACAGAAAAGAAGAGCGTTTAAATGGAGAAAATATGTTGATGAGTGGGCTAAAGGATTGGAAGGAGGGGAAGGTTCTTTCAAAAGCTTTATCGCTGGTCGGATTTTTTATAATATTTCAAATTACAATAAACAAATAAAATATTATGAGAAGTCTTTAGGGATAGCTAAAGCAATTGGGGATAAGGCAGGGGAATCTAAATGCTATACAAATTTAGGTGTTGCTTATGATAGCTTAGGAGATTACAAGAGAGCAATAGAATATTATGAGAAGTCTTTAGAGATTGCTAAAGCAATTGGGGATAAGGCAGAAGAGTCTAAATGTTATGTAAATTTAGGTACTGTTTATGAGAGCTTAGGAGATTTCCAGCGGGCAATAGAATATCAGGAGAAATCATTAAAGATTGCTAAGTCAATTGGGTATAAGCAAGGAGAATTAGCATGTTATACAAATTTAGGGCTTGTTTATCATAGATTAGGAGAATATAATAGGGCAATAGAGTATTATTTGAAAGCAGAGGGGATTTTTAAAGAAACAAAACAATATCATTATTTAAAAGTAGTATATGATAATTTATCTCTTGCTTATGAAAAAACCGGAAATTATGAACAGTCAGAAAAATATAAAAATTTAGAAAATTCCATATAATGGACTTTCCCTTCCTTTTTGTTACCATAATTCCATATTACAGCCTTATAACAAAAAAGGAGTTCCCCATGGTAAAACTAACCACAAAAATTTCCGGCAAAGAATACAAATTTGAAACCACCGAAGCCCTGGTCAAACAACTAAAAGACGACTCAGCCAAGACATCAAAAGAATTAGCAGGAGTAGAAACAACCTATAAAAAACTAAAAAAGAAAAAGAACACCCTGGAAGCCACCATACGACAATTAACCACCCCGGAAAAAGCAAAAGGATAAAAAGGTATTTTTTTTATAATAATATTTTGTTTCTGTTTAAGAAATAGCTTAAAAGCCATTTTAATAACACCTTTGTCAATTTATACAGTCACCGTATAACTATTAAATATCATATGTTTTATAGTTGGTCAAGAGGAAAAAATAAAAAACTTGACGGGAACCCGTCTTTTTTTTATAATAATGCAGTGTAATTTTATGAAAATAGAGTAACCAGATAATATATAATGTTAGCAGGGAAAAATGAATATGTTTTTTGAACAATTATTGGCGCTATTGACGTTTTTTGCTTTTCCAATAATACAATATGGCATAGTAAAACGGTCTTCCAAACATGATGGCAAACCTGAATTATGGTATCTCCCCTTATATGGTTTTCGGTTAGTCATCAGAAATTTACCAAGAAAAAAGAAATTATTTGATATAAAATATCGTACTTTTATTCGGAAAATTATCCCATCAAATAAAGATGCAAGTGTAGCGACATATATTGATAAGGAATTGGTTTATCGAGAGGATTTTTTTCTTTATCCAGGAACAGATCAAATTCTCTTATCTTTCAAGTTAATTCGAGATTTTGATGATAAATTCATATTTGTATTCACAGATAAATTAGGAAATGAGATTTCAAGAGAACCCCTCTTAGATTTTAACAAATTGATTTCAGATTACACAGCAGTAATCGATAACTTTTTTCATTTTGATGCCAAAATAGCAAGAAGAATAGAAATTATGAAAGATGAACTAATATCATTCTATAATCAGGTTGAGAATAATAATCGAGAGCAATCTTTTAGACTGACAGTTATAAAATAATCAGCTGCTAACAATTCGCTGCAGCCGACAAAAACCTGCGGTTTTT
>JAGLYT010000083.1 GCA_023132075.1 bacterium | reverse complement strand
TTTGAAAAATGAGCCAGAACTCTTAAATCTATTTGTGAATAATCTAAGGATACCAAAACCCACCCTTTTTTAGAAATAAAAGCTTTTCTGATTGCTTTTCCCATCTTCGTACGGACAGGAATATTTTGCAAATTGGGATCAGAAGAAGAAAGCCTTCCCGTTGCTGTAATTGTTTGATTAAAAGAAGAATGAATACGCCTGGTTTTTGAGTCTACTAATTTCAATAATCCATCAACATAGGTAGATTTTAATTTTTGTAATTCCCTATATTTCAAAATCAATACAGGCAATTTATGTGAAAAAGAAAGTTTTTTTAAAATATCTTCTGAGGTAGAAGCTCCCGTTTTAGTCTTTTTTATAATCGGCAACTTCAATTTTTCAAATAAAATAATACTTAACTGTTTCGGAGAATTTATATTAAACTCTTCACCGCTTTGAGCATACACCTCCTTTTTTAATTTTTCAATTTTATTTTCTAACTCCACCTGTATTTCTTTAAGATAATCACTATCCAGAAGAATCCCTTCCATTTGCATTTTTGCCAGTATTTTAAGTAAAGGTATTTCAATTTGGTAAAAGAGTTTATCTAGCTCTTTTTTCTTTAATTGAAAATTCAAAATTTCTGTTAACTGCATTATAAGTTTAGTATCTCTGCAGGCCAAAAGGGCAATTTTGTCTATGTTTATTTTTGAAACCCCTTTTTTTTCTTTTTTGATTAAATCCGTAATTGTTGTCGTTTTGACATCTAAATACTCCAGTATTATGTTTTCCAACGGATACTTTTGCTTAGAAGGATTGAGTAAATAAGCAGCCACCATTACATCAAAATCTATCCCGCAAAGATTGATTCCTTGTTGTTTTAAAACAATGAAACTAAACTTTAAATCCTGACCGCATTTTTTAATCTTTTCATTCTCAAAAATTAATTTTAGTTTTGCTAAAACATAATCAGCTTTTAACTGCCCGGGACAAGCATCATAATTATGAGCCAGAGGCAAATAAACTGATTCTCCGTCTTCAAATGTAAAAACAAAACTTACTATCTGCGCAGTTAAAGGAGAAGAATCTGTTGTTTGTATCTTGAAGAAAACCTTTTTTGATTCACAAAATTTTTTCAATATCCTTTCAAACTCTTTTTCCCCGGTAATAATCTGATAATTATCCGAAATACCTTTTTCCTCGGGCATCCATTCTGAGATTAAATTTTTAAACTCAAATTCTTTTAATATTTTTAAAAACTTTTCCCTTTCGATTTCTTCAAATTTACAAGCAGAAATCTCCATATTTATGGGAACATTTTTTACCAGAGTAGCCAATCCCCTGCTCATTTCCGCCATTGGGAAAAAATCCCCTATTTTCTCTTTAATTTTCCCTTTAAGTTCCAGCAGGTTATTTTTTACATTTTCTATTGTTCCATATTTCTGAATCAATTTAACTGCTGTTTTGTTTCCGATTCCCGGAATACCGGGAATATTATCTACGGAATCTCCTGCCAATCCCATAAAATCTACTATTTGTCCAGGCTCTATTCCTAAAGTCTGTTTCACCTTTTCATAATCATATACAATATTTTTAAGCTCATCCAAGACAGTTATCTTTTCGTTTACCAATTGCAGCATATCCTTATCATTGCTTATTATAACTGTTTCTATCCCCTCTCTTTCCGCTTTCCCGGCAATAGTTGCAATCAAATCATCTGCTTCATACCCTTCCTTTTGGAAAAAGGGAATACTTAAAGATTCTATTACTCTTTTACATGAAGGAATTTGTATTTTTAAATCTTCCGGCATTGCAGAACGGTTTGCTTTATATTCAGCATATTCTTTGTGTCTAAAAGTTGGCTGCGGAGAATCAAAACAAACACCTAAATAATATGGATTTTCCTGTTGTATAATTTTTAGCATCATTCTGGTAAACCCATAAACCGCATTAACCGGAAGCCCCTGAGAATTAACCAAGGGAGGAAGAGCATAATAAGCTCTATAGAAATATGCATTTCCGTCTACAAGATATAACTTTTTATTTGTCATTATTTCCAAACAGGCGTCCCCTAACAAATTACCTCTTTCAGTTTTTCTTTGTCAATAATAGTTATATAGTGATCATCGATAATAAGATACCCATTTCTTTTAAAACTGCTCAAAACCTTAGTAATAATTTCCCTGGCAGTTCCAACTAAATTGGCTAATTCCTGGTGGGTTATTTCCATATTAATTTTTATTCCCTTTTGGGTTTTTTCCCCGGACCTGGCCGCTAAATTCAAAAGGGCCGCTGCAGTCCGCCCCATTATATTTTGAAAAGTCATTATCTGTATTTGTTTATTCGCTTCACGCAACCGAAAACACAGCGTTTCTATCATATTAAAAAGCATCCCCGAATTGTCTTTGAGCAATAATCTAAAAGACTTATTATCTATTACCATCATTTCAGTATCTTCCATTGCCTGAGCAGTAGCTGAACGCAGCTCTTTATCCAGAATAGCCATTTCACCAAAAAAATCACCTTTCTTTAATAATGCCAGTGTTTTTATTCTTTCTCCCGAAGAAATTTTAAAAATTTTAATCAAGCCGGAAATTACAATATATAATTTATCCCCTTCATCCCCTTCGGAAAAAATATCTTCTTCTTTTTTGTAATTTTGTATGTACGATATTTTAGCTATTTTATTTAGATTCTTAGAGGAAAGCCTAAAAAAAAGCCCTACTTTTTTTAACAATTTAATTTTGTCCATTTTTTTCTCCATAAATGAAACTGATTTTAAAAAAAGTTCTTTCGCTGAATTCTTTTCAAAATATTACCGGTTTAGTTTTTTTCTTTTGTAGTACCTCCAATTATAATTTTAGGTATCCGCAAAGTCGGCTGACCATCCGAAACAGGAACTCCCTGACCATCCTTTCCACAAGTACCTATATTGAACCCTAAATCTCTTCCCACTTTATCAATTGAATTTAAAACCTCCGGGCCATTTCCTATTAAAGTCGCTCCCCGCACTAATGCACCAACTCTTCCATTAATTATTTCATATCCCTCTTCTACTTCAAAAACAAAATCCCCATTAGCAGTGTTTACTTCCCCTCCCCCCATTTTTTTGACTAATAATCCTTTTTCCTGTGTTTTAATAATATCCTGAGGATCTTCTTTCCCCGAAGCAATATAAGTATTACTCATCCGGGGAATAGGTTTAAATCGATAGGAAGCACGCCGGCCATTCCCTGTTGATTTTGTATTATCTTTCCATGCACTAAAAAGGTCGTAAAGATAATTTTTCAAGACACCGTTTTCCACTAAAACATTCTTTCTGGCAGGTATTCCTTCATCGTCAAAAAGATAAGAACCCCGTTTGGAAAAAAGAGTCGGGTCATCAATTACGGTAATTAATTCAGATCCTATTTTTTGTCCTTTCCTGCCTGCATAAGCAGGGGATACTCCCTTTTGCACTAAATCCGCTTCCAAACTATGCCCGATTGCTTCATGAATCATCGTCCCGCCAGCTTGCGAAGATAAAATCACAGGCATATTTCCGGCAAGAACTTCGGGAGCACTCAATAAATTTACCGCCCGTTTTGCCGCTCTGCAGGATAAAATTTCTACGTTATAATTATCGAACAATTCAAAACCGACTAATCCTCCGATAGTTTCACTCCCCGTTTGAATAATCTTCCCGTCAAAAGCAATCGCTCTTACTGAAAAAGTAGTATACACTCTTTTCTCGCAATTATATAAACCGAAAGAATTAGCAACTATCACCTCTTTTATTATATTATTATAAATAACTTTAACCTGTTTAATCCTGCTATCTATATTTCTTGCTGCATTATTAGCTAAATTAACCAATTGAACCTTTTCTTCCATCGGAATATTATCCGGCATTTTTTTTATGTTGTTTAATTTGTTATTTTCATCATTAAGATGTTCGTAAGAAAAAACATCCAAACATTTTTTCTTCCCTCTTTCTTTTTCCCGCTTAAACTCATAAGATGAGCATAACTCTACGACTAATCCTTTTAGTTTTTTAGGGGAAAAATCATTAGTACTTGCGTATAGCGTTTCCTCTCCCGTTATAAACCTAATTCCTACCCCCTTATCTACACCGGAAGAAACATATTCAATTTTATTTTCTTCACAAATTACACTCGTAGAATGTGTGTTTTCTGCATAAACATCAGCAAAATCCATTTCTTTTTCTGCGGCAATTTTAAATAATTCCTTGGTCAGGTTTTGAGTAATCATAAAATTCATTCACACTTTATATTTTGAATTTCCAGCGGTTTTTATTATAAACATATTTTTATTTTCTGCTTGTGTAAAACAACTTTTTGTTAGGCAATTTTTGCTTTAATTTTATTTATAAGAATAACTATGTTCGTTCATTATTAAATACAAATAAACTTGCGGGTACTTTTTAGAAATTTTTTATACTAACCCAAACAAACATTTCGAGGATTACCGGCTGGACTTTCTGTTATACAAAAAATATATACTCATTAATATCTTTCTTTAAAAATATAATTCCTCTCAAAGCCAAAGCATATAAAATCACAGACACTTCCGGCTCTGACAGACCGCTTTTTTCGACTATTTCATCTTTTTTGTTCTTTCCGTCTATTAAAAGAATTATTTTTTTTTCTCTATCAAAAAAAAGCCCTATCTGAGATTTTATTTTTTCAACCACGGTAAAAATTAAAGATTTCTCTGCAAAAATACTGCTTTTCCATTTTTTTGCCTTTTTATTCCATAAATTTCCTTTACTGATTAGATCGTCAATATCGACAAAAAATTGTAACTTTTCTATTTTTTTCAAAAACTCATCAGATAAAAATTCTCTATTAAACTCGTAGAACCCTTCTTCCCATGTATATACATCGTAAATTTCTTCCAAAAGCTGACGCTTAAGAATTTCTACAAACTCGCTTTGTGAAAGAATTTTTTGTTGCATTAAAATTTCTTCCAGCGATTTATTTGTTTTATTCTGGATTTCTATTACTTTTTTAATTTTCTCCTCGGAAATTTTTTTAAATCCTAAAATTATTCTATCCAGAGATATTTTTTGGGAAGAAGAAACCCAACACAAACTTCCTTCCTGAAAATAAAAACTTTTTTTTATTTTATTATCACTATTTATAACAACCAAAGAACCTGTTTCTTTGTTTTCCGAAAAAGTTTTTAAAATCTTACTCAAATCAACCGGATTTAATTTGCCTTTAATAATCACTCTTTATTTTCTCTCTTCCCGTTTCAAAATATTATCCAATATCCTTAAACTTATTCCTGTATTAATAACCTTACAGATATTCTTTTTTACAAATTCATTTGCTGTAATTTATTAATTAATTTAAAAGCTTCCTGTAGATTTTTTTCACCCAACAATTTCTTTACTTCATTTAACATATCCAATGCCTGTTGATTTTGTTTTTCAACTGCTTTCGGAACCAAAAAATTCACTGTTTCTTCAATTATATCCATTATTTCCTGCAAATCTTTGGCATTCTTAATTTTTTGTTTAAAAGATTTCGCAACTTGAAAGTCATTATTTTTAACTTCCGGCTTTTTTTCAGGCACCTCTGTTTCAGTAAAAGCTAAAATATCTTTAAGCAATTCTTTTGCCATAACAAGAGTGATTTCTCCGCCTTTCAATGTCAACCGGGAAATCGCAATTAACCTGTTTAAAACCCCTTCTAATTCCCTTACACTATTAGAAATATTTTGTGCCAGAAAAAAAATAACTTCATCGGAAAGAATAATTTTATTTTCCTTTAAGCTAAGTTTCTTTTTTAAAATAGCTACCCTGGTTTCTAAATCCGGCGGCTGAATATCTGTTATTATCCCCCCCGCCAATCTTGTTTTTAACCGTTCTTCAATGTTTTTAAATTCTACGGGAGGACGATCACTGGTAACTATAATTTGTTTGTTAGATTGAGATAAAGCATTAAAAGTATGAAAAAACTCTTCCTGCGCTCTTTCTTTGCCAATTAAAAATTGAATATCATCTATTAAAAAAACATCATTTTCCCTGTATCTGCTATGTAATTCATCTACAGTGTTATTCTTTATTGCATTAACAATATCTTTAACAAACCGTTCCGTGTTAATATAAAAAACTTTCATCGAAGGATTGTTTGCAATTAAATGATTACCTATAGCATTTACTAAATGCGTTTTACCTAATCCCGTATGACTGTAAATAAACAAGGGATTATATTTGCCTCCGGGAAATTTAGCTACTGCCACCGCCACTGCGTAGGTAAAACTGTTTCCACTCCCTATTATAAAATTATCAAAAACGAATTTCTTCATTAAAGGTAATCCTTTTTCATCTGAAGCAATATTCGCATTGCCTTTATCTTCGACAAATTCGGGGGCTGAAACGTATTGATAATAAAGAACTTTTTCAATATCTTTTTTCCGGCTTATAAAAGGCAAAATGGAATAATCCGTTATTTTTTTCAAATTTTCAATAACTTCATCACTTACGGGGTCCAGCATAGCTACAGCAAGTATATTATTTGTCTTAGCAATAGGGACGACAAAAAACCTTCTTGCGATACCAGCCGGAATTTGTTTTATAAGATCATTTTCTATTTTATGCTTTCCTAAGTCAAAATAAACATAGTTATATTTTTTTTTCAAAAAATCGATCAAACCATCTTCTGTTAGATAATCATTGTTTATCAAGCACGCTATATCCATTCCTCCCTGTAGCCTGCTCTCTTCCCGTGCTCTTTGAAAAGATTCTACGGAAATAACCTTTTCACGTTGAAGAATCTCACTTAATCTTCCAGCCATAACCCACCTGCCCCTTTATTTTTTCAATCGTAATAACATTTAAATTTCACTTAAATTGTTTTTTATCAACCCACTCGTATATACTACGTTTAAAAATTTATTATGTCTGTTTGGCTATTTCCTCAACAACCTTATTTAAAGAAAAAATTAAAGA
>JAGLYT010000082.1 GCA_023132075.1 bacterium | reverse complement strand
AAGAAAGGTATAAAGTATATTATTATTCTGATGCAGTTGTGATTCATTATCATCGGAGAGAAAGTGCGCAAAGATTTTCAAAGAAAACAATATGGCATATCCAAAGTGCTATTAAATTTTTCAATAAGCATGGGTGGAAGTTTTAAGAAGCACAAAAAACATAGAAGTTAAGATAGCTTTTAATGGATTATTCTAGGAGACAAGAAGAAAAGGATGTTTATTGTAAAGGAAAAATATCACATCAAAAACTTAAAGCAGATTTTTTTTTGGTTAATATGTTTATTATTTATTTCTGTTTCCTTTTTACCCCCCAGTTTTATGCCTTTTTTGAAAATTAATTTTTTTGGATTATCATTTTCTTTGTATCACCTATTTCTAGGTGTAATTTTCTTACTGCTAATAGTGAAAACTTCTTTTCAATCTTTGCGAGAGATAGATTCATTTGATCGAATGATAATTTTGTTAATTTTTATTATGTTGATTAGTGCTTTCTGGAGTATTTCGCCTTTAAAAACGATAGCGAAAGTAGGAAATTTTTTTTTAACTGGAATAGTTGTTTATCTTGTGAGTAAAAAATCGTTTATAGAGAAAAAGTGGATAGAAAGAAGCATCTTACTTTTATTAGGTATAAGTATGGTAGTAGCATTTATAGGAATACTTGAGTTTATTAAGCAGAGAAGTCCTTTGTATCATAATACATATGCTTGTTATAATTTATATTACGATTGGTATTTACATGATGGTGCTGGCCGGATTGGAAGTTCAATCGGTCACCCGGTTTCATTAGGAGCATATTTAGTATTGTTTTTACCACTTGCTTATTACAAAGCAGGATTTATTATTGGTGGACGATATCGCATTGTAAATATTTTTTCCTTTTTTGTTGGTTTATCTCTTTTAGCTGGTATTATATTAACTTTTTCCCGAGGTAGTTGGATAGCAGCGATAATTGCTGGTATTTTTTATTTTTCGAGAAAAAGTTTTAAAAAAATAATTTTAGTTACCTTAATACTTTTTATAACGATATTATTATTTCTCTCTTTTTCTGAACGAACCACAGTAACTTTTAACGAGAGGCTTAATTGTCAACGTCTAATTTCTGATATTTTTTATTCTCACCGTGCTGCGTCTTATAAAACTACATTTAATATACTTAAAGATCACCTTTTTTTTGGGGTTGGTTATGGTAATTTTTCTCTGGTGCATCTAAAATATCTTAGTCCTGGTGCTTCAGCAGAATTCCCTACACCTGATAATATGTATCTGTGTTTCTTATCAGAAATAGGGATTATTGGGTTGGGGGTTTTAATGGGATTATTTTTTCTTTTTTTCAAAGATTTAATAAACGCTTATAGGAAAATAGAAGATGCATATCTAAAAGAATTATTATGGGCATTAATGGCTATTTTTATAGGGTTTTTTATAAACATGATTACCGTTGATGCTTTTTTTTGGATACCTATTCAAGTCTCATTCTGGATATTGATTGGGTTAACCAGAGCAATTGTTAAAGAAAAAATAAAAAGTTAGGTGAAAAAATGGAAAAAAATATTCCGAGAATTAAACAAATTAGTAAAAATGTGATATATAAAGTTCTTTCTCATATTATTGCCGGAGGGTTTTTCTGGCTTTTTATTGTTGTTGTTATTAGGCATTTAGGGGATGTAGAGTATGGAAAATATGCCTTTGCTTTTGCTTTTGTTGAAATTTTTATGTTTCTGGCAGAGTTGGGTTTTACTACGGTAGTGATTAAGAATATTGCCCGGGATAAAAAAGTAGCGAGTAACTATTTGGGGAACGTAATTACTATTAAATTGTTTTTGTCAGTTTTGGTTTACGCTTTGATTGTTTTGGTTATTAATTTTATTTCTGTGCCTTCATCTACCCGGCTTGCAGTATATATAGCCGGGTTTATTGTTATAATTAAGACTTTTAATGAAGTATTTAAAGGAGTTTTTAATGCTTACGAACGATTTGATTATGCCGCTTTAGTAAGTATAATCAATAGAGCAATAATGTTTGTTTTAGTATGGGGTGTATTGCTTTATGGTTATCGTATTTTTGGTGTTCTTACTATGCAGTTGGCGGCTATTGTTTTAGCTAGTACTTTTACTTTTTTTCTTGTTTTCAAAAATTTTATACGGCCGCGTTTGGAAATTAATCTTCCTTTCTGGAAATCCTTACTGAAAGAAGCTTTTCCTATAGGAATTACCTCAATGTTTATGATAATTTTTTTCCGTATAGATACGGTGATGCTTTCATTTATGAGAGGAGATGCTGAAGTGGGATGGTATAATGCTGCTTATCGTCCTTTTGAGGTATTAATATTTATCCCTTTAGCCATTACAGCGGTATTCTTTCCGGTTTTTTCGGATTATTCTAAAAATTCATTAGATAATTTAAAAAGAGCATATCGGGAAAGTTTTCGATTTTTGCTTTTTTTGGGGATTCCTTTTGCTATGGGAGGGGCAGTGCTTTCAGGGAAAAAAATTTCTTTTTTATTTACTCCTGATTTTTTAAATTCTATTTCAGCTTTACGAATTTTAATTTGGGCAATAGCATTTTTATTTTTAAGTATAAATATTATGTATGTCTTAATTTCTTTGGATAAACAGCATTTAAACGCATATAATGCATTGTTTTGTGTTTTACTTAATATCGGATTAAATTTAGTTTTTATTGCTCGGTGGGGTTATTTAGGGGCAGCGATGGCTACTGTGATTACTCAGATGGTTTTTTTTGGAATAGGTTTTTGGTTGATATCTAAATATTTTTATCGTATATCTTTATTAAAGATAATTTGGAAACCAATTCTTAGCGGAATAATAATGAGTAGTATTCTTTACTATTTACAAGTGTGGAATCTTTTTATTTTGATAATTATAGGTGTGGTAATATATTTTATTTTGTTATGTATAAGTAAAGCCTTTACTGAAGAAGATAAAGTTCTTTTTCGTAAAATAATAAACTAAAAAGCTTGGGTAATGACAGGCAGTTCAGCTCAAGGATTAATAGGTAGGCAGAAGCATAGGACAGATAATGAAAAAAGTTTATATTGTTATTTTAAATTGGAATGGTATTCATGATACTTTGGAATGTTTAAAATCATTGGATAAACTGGATTATTCTCCGTTTGAAATTTTGGTGGTAGAGAACGGTTCTGAGGATGGCAATGAGGCTTGTTTAATTAAGGAAAGCTATCCTGGTGTAAAATTAATTATAAATGATGATAACTTGGGTTTTGCTGAAGGTAATAATGTTGGAATAAGATATGCCTTGAATTTTGGGGCGGATTATGTTTTATTATTAAATAACGATACTACTGTAGAAGGTTCTTTATTAAAAGAATTGATCAAGGTTGTTGAAAGTGATGAAAAAATAGGGATGGTCGGTCCAAAAATTTATTATCAAGATAAGCCGGATAAGATTTGGTTTGGGGGTGGAAAAATTCGATGGTGGCGTCCTGTCCATATTAGCAATGGTTTTGTTGATAGAGGGAAATTAGAGAAAGTTAAACAGAGTGATTATATTACCGGTTGTGCTCTTTTAGTAAAAAGGGAAGTAATAGAAAAAATTGGATTATTGGATGATAGATTTTTTCTTTATTATGAAGACATCGATTGGTCTCTTCGTGCAATAAAAGCTGGTTATCAATTAATGTTTGTTCCTCAGGCAAAAGTATGGCATAAAATATCTTCCAGCCTTGGAAAATTTTCAGTTTCCAGTATTTATTATGGTATTCGTAATCGTTTATTATTGTTACAAAAACATGCACAATGGTTTGGTCGTTGGTTTTTTCTATTTTTCATTTTTCCTTTTGTTATAGTGAAGAATTTATTATTTTTAATGATAAAAGGGAAAAACTGGAGTTGTGTTTTTCAGGCATTATCTGATTATTATTGTAAACGGTTAGGAAGGAGAGTTTTACATATTGCTATTGATATGCGTTGGATTACTGTTGATACAGGAGGAATTAGACAATACATTTTAAATTTGGTAGAAAATTTATCAAAAATTGATATTCACAATGAGTATCTTTTATTGATTGATAAAAGTGATTTAAGAAAAGAAATCGATGCGAAGTGTAAATTGAGTTCCCAAAAAAATTTTTCTTTTCATTTAATTCCTTATAATTTAACTTCCTGGAAAAATTATATAAGGCTTCCGGTATTTTTGTGGCGGAAAAAAGTTGCTATTTTGCATTTACCGTTTTCTACAATTCCGTTATTATCTTTTGGATACAGGACGGTTATTAATGTTTATGACTTGATTCCGTATCTTTATCCACATCTTTGTCCGTTAAAGAAAACAACAAAATACTATTTGCTTTATAAAGTTATCTTTGGTTTAATTTTAAAGAGAGCAGATAAAATAGTTGCTTGTTCTAAAGCAACTTGTCGTGATATTGTACAGGCGTTTCCTGGTTTTGGTAAAAAGACGGAAATGGTTTATGTTGGAGTGGGGAATGAATTTTATCCTCGTAAAGAATGTAATTTGACGTATTCTTTGCCTAATAAAAAACGTATTCTTTATGTTGGCAGGCAGGACCCTTCTAAAAATATTGCCGGATTAATTCATGCTTTTGCTAATTTACAAAAAAATAAACAGGTGGATTGCTGCTTAGTCATTGTAGGAAAAAGAGATCCTCGTTATCCTCAAATATATAATCTGGTGAAAGAATTAAATATAGAAAAAGAGGTGATTTTTACCGGGTATATTTCTGCAAGCGAATTACCTTTGTTTTATAACGCAGCTGATTTGTTTGTTTTTCCGTCTTTTTATGAAGGATTTGGTATTCCCCCTTTGGAGGCAATGGTTTGTGGTGTGCCGGTGATTAGTTCCAACGTTGCTTCTTTGCCGGAGGTGGTTGGAAAAGCAGGTATTATGGTTGATCCTAACGATATTGATGGTTTAACCGGTGCTATGTATGAAGTTTTGTCAAATAATGTTCTTAAAGAAAAAATGATTGAGGAAGGGATTAAACAAGCAAAGTTTTTTTCCTGGGAAAAAACAGCTTATCAAATGTGTAAAATATATGAGGAAACGGCATAAAATTGTAAGTTAAAAGAATGAATAAGTTTATAAATGATTGGGAGGGAAAAATGATTGATAAAGAGTTGCTGGAAATTTTAGCCTGTCCGGCATGTAAAAAAAGCGTGGAATTAAAAAACGAGAAAATTATATGTCTTGGATGTGGAAGGAAATATCCGATTAGGGATGGAATACCTATAATGTTAGTGGAGGAAGCAGAAGAATAAAGCAATGTATAAGATTAATTTAAAAAAACATATAGATGACATAACACAAAAGAAAAGAGTGGTTTTTGATTATTTATTTTTGAGCGGGCTTATTTTATTTCATCTAATAAATAATGCTATATGGTTATTCCTGGATACCTGTCCTCCTGCCTGGGATGAGTCTGCACATCTCTGTTTAAGTTTGCGTTATTTAGAATTGTTACTTCATCCCACAAGGGATTTAATTTTAAATTTGATAAGGGTGTCGTATTATTATCCTCCTTTTTTTCATCTTTCTTTAGTGCCGGTGCACCTTTTATTCGGTATTTCTGCTGATTGGGCAACAATGAGTGTGGTTGTTTATTTTGCTTTTTTAATTGTGGGAGTTTATAAGTTGGGAAGTTTTCTTTATTGCCGTAAAGTAGGATTGTTGTCGGCTTTTTTAGTCTCAATGTATCAGAGTATAATTTATATGTCTCGTTTTCCGCTTTTGGATATTCCTCTTACTACGGTAGTGACCTGGGGAATATATTTTTTGTTGCGCAGTAGGCATTTTAAAGAAAAAAAATATGCAATTGCTTTTGGTGTAATTTCCGGCATAGGTTTGCTGGTTAAATGGACTTATTTGTTTTTTATATTTTTTCCGGTTTCTTTTGCTGTATTTAAATCAATTAGGGAAATAGATAAAAGAGGTATAAAAAATTTTTTATTCGCAGGTATTTCTTTTTTTATTATTACTGCTCCGTGGTATTTGTATAATTTAATCCCTATAATTCAACGTTGTTTTCAAGCAGCTACTATAGGTGCTGCTGAAGGAGATCCTTATTTTTTATCAATAAGTTCTTTTTTGTTTTATTTCTGGAATTTAGAAAAACAAGTACAATTTTTATTTTTTATTCTTTTTTTAGTGGGGACAATAAAATTAGTAAAAGAATGGAAAACAAATTATCAAAATCGGGATAATTTAATAATAATGCTTGGTTGGATAGTTGTTCCTTATTTTATTTTTACCTTAATAGGAAATAAAGATGGAAGATATACATTGCCATTCTTACCTGCGGTTAGTATTATTTCTGTTTTTTGGATTCCTGCTTTAAAAAAAGAAATTTGGCAGAAGATTGTGGTTTATGGTGTGATAATAATAGGGTTTTTACAATGTATTTTTTTTAGTTATGGGGTGTTTCCTGATATTATAGCTTTTAATAAACTACATTTAAGTTTATCTCGTCCACCTTGCCGGGAAAATTGGAAACATAAAGAAATTTTCGATTTTATTATGCAAATAAATAAAGAAAAGAAAGATTTTGTTATTGATAGAACAAATCTTACTCATAAAGGTAGAATGAAATTTATTAATCGGTTGAGACAAAATGGATTTGAAGTTAAACTTATTGTTTTGTTGCCAGTTATTGAAGAAATTATTTTTAGAAATGATTCTAGAGAAGGTAAAATTATACCTGACAATGTATTAAATAATACGATGAAAAATTTTAATATGCCTTTTGCAAATGAAGGCGAAGTAAAATATATTTTTGAATAACAAATAAGGGCCTATAGCTCAGTTGGTAGAGCCTTCCGCTCATAACGGAATGGTCTCAGGTTCGAATCCTGGTGGGCCCAGTTGCGAGTATGAATAAGCTGTTCGTGTACGTGGATGGCGAAACACGCGGTGAGGCGGGGATCGGGATCGCGATCACCGACAAGGATGGAAACATCATCGAGGAGGTTTCGC
>JAGLYT010000081.1 GCA_023132075.1 bacterium | reverse complement strand
TAGTATTTATCCGTAGACTCTTCCGATGGCCCTGAGATAATTAAAGGGGTCCGGGCCTCATCAATAAGAATACTGTCAACCTCATCTATAATGGCATAATGGTGTTGAGGCAATATCCGGTCCTCTTTGCTTATTACCATATTATTGCGTAAATAATCAAACCCCGCTTCATTATTAGTAACATAGGCAACATCACATTTATAAGCTTCCCTCCGTTGATTATTATTCATATCATGTTGAATTAACCCAACAGTCAACCCTAAAAATTTATAAACCGGACCCATCCATTCACTATCACGTTTAGCCAAATAATTGTTTACTGTAATCAAATGAACCCCTTTACCGGTTAGACTATTTAAATAAACAGGTAAAGTGGCAACTAACGTTTTTCCTTCCCCTGTTTTCATCTCGGCAATCTTTCCCTGGTGTAAAACAATACCCCCCATTAACTGAACATCAAAGGGCCTCATATTCAAAACTCTTTTAGCTGCTTCTCGTACACAGGCATACGCTTCAGGAAGAAGGTCATCTAAACTTTCTCCCTGTTGATAACGGGTTTTAAATTCTTTAGTTTTTTCTGCTAATTTCTCATCGGACAAAGACACAAATTGCGATTCTAATTCATTAATTAGATCCACTGTTAATTGTGTTTTTTTTATATCCCTCTCTTGCTTGCTTCCAAAAATTTTAGATAAAAGCCATTTAAACATTTTTTTCTCCGCATTTTTAAAAACTATTTTTTATTTTTTTCTAATAAAATATCAACTGTCTCTAATTATAAAATATAATTTTGAATATTTTTTAACGAAATTCATTCTAACACATTTTATCCAAAAAGTAAACCTTTGCTATTTTTCAGAAAAAATTTAAAAAGGGAAAGAATAGAAGCTTCGAATAGCTGTAAATCATTGCTAAGTTTTTTTTCATAAAAAACAAAAACCCTCCTGAATAAAAAATTCAGAAGGGTTTTTTTGCGATTGCAATGTTTATACTTTTGTCACATTAGAAGCTTTAGGTCCCCGGTCAGAATCCACCAATTCAAATTCTACCGCATCACCTTCAGCAAGTGTCTTAAATCCATCACCACCAATAGAGGAATAATGTACAAATACATCACCCGCTCCATCATCTCTTTCAATAAATCCAAATCCTTTGGATTCATTAAACCATTTAACTTTACCTCTCATCTATTTTAAATCTCCTTTCTTTAAAAATCCAGAGGAATAATTTTAAAAAACAAAAATCACCCTCTTTTTCTAATTTAATAAAAAATATTCCATTTACACCTATATTTTCACTATATTAGAAGCCTTTGGTCCCCGGTCAGAATTTTCTACGTCAAATTCTACCGCATCACCTTCAGCAAGTGTCTTAAATCCATCACCACCAATAGAGGAATAATGTGCAAACACATCACCCGTTCCATCTTCTCTTTCAATAAATCCAAATCCTTTGGATTCATTAAACCATTTAACTTTACCTTTCATCTATTTTGAATCTCCTTTCTTTAAAAATTTCAGAGAACCGGTTTTATAAAATAAAACCCCTTCTCTTTTTAGTAAACTCTCCTTTTTTTTCTTTCCTTGAAAAAACCCTCCTATTTCCCCATTTTTACAAATTACTCGATGACAAGGAATTATACCGGGAAACGGATTTTTAGATAAAGCCTGGCCAACAGCTCTTACCGCCTCAGAATTACCTATTTTATTGGCTACCCACTGATAAGATCTTACCTGCCCGGAAAGAATTGTTGCGGTTACCGCCCAAACACTACGGTAAAAAGGAGAGTAACTCTCTAATTTTTTTTGTATCTTTTTTGAATTCATTACTTTAAAGTCATTCCTAATATTCTTTCTTATTTTTCTCTTATTCATCCTTATAATAACTGTAATAAAACAAAACTTTCTTTATATAATTGCGCGTTTCCCGATAGGGAGGAATCCCTTTATACTTCTTAACTCTATTGGGGCCGGCATTATATCCGGCTAAAACTAATTTTAAATCGCCATCAAAAATATCCCATAAATAACGTAAAAATTTAGTTCCTCCTTCAATATTTTCTTCCGCGTCAAAAATATCATCCACTCTGCAATCCTTAGCCGTTTCCGGCATTAACTGCATCAATCCACTTGCTCCTTTGTGGGAAATACTATATGGATCAAAGTTAGATTCTACTTTTACTACCGCTTTAATTAAAAAAGGATCTAATTGATACCTTTCTGCCGCTTTTCTTATAAGAGAATCCCAATTATCTTCCCAGGTAGGTCCTGATAGGTAAGTAGTTTGGCCGGAAACTGTAATATAATTCTTCTTTTTCACTTTTCCTGCTGGATTATAAACAATGGACTTTATCTCATCCCGATATAATCCTAAAGAACCACCTTCTGCTACTTCTACTAACACCCACTCATCCTCTTCTTGAACTACTTCTCCATACAACAAGCCACCATTTTTCAAAATAATTTTTGCTTCTTTTGCCCAAACAAACCCGCTAAAAAAAACAACTAAAAAAACAATTATACTGCTGCCTACAAATCTCACAATAGAAATATAGCATATTACAAAAAATAATGCAAGAAAAAATATTTTTTTTATTTATTTTATTATGCAAACATTACTTAAACACAAATTGTTATTTTTTCGGCAGTATTTTTTTTCTCCTTAAAACTCGATGGTAAGTAACGGCAAAACGGTGTGCCTCATCTCTGATTTCCTGAAGAAAATGCAATATCTTAGATTCTTTTGCTAAAATTAAAGGTTGAGATTTTTGCGGCAAAAAAATATGTTCTTCTTTTTTAGCTAATCCGATTAAAGGAATATCTCCTAAAAAAAGATTTTCTAAAATTTTTCTGCTTCCATTTACCTGACCTTTCCCTCCGTCTACAACAATTAAATCAGGAAGATTTTTGTTTTTTACTCTGCGCTCTTTATTTTCAAATCTTCTTTTAATCACCTCTCTTAACATAGCAACATCATCTATTTGAAAAACTGTTTTGATTTTAAATCGGCGGTATTTATCTTTTTGCGGCCGTCCATTTTCAAAAACAACCATTGACCCAACCGCCTGCATCCCCTTGATGTTGGAAATATCAAATGCTTCAATTCGATACGGAAGTTGTTTCATCCCCAAAACTTCTCCTAAACTAAAAAGCAACTTCGTCTTTTCTAACTTTCTGAAAATCTCATCTTTTTGTATCCGGCAAACTGTTACTTTTTGCGTAATTTTTTTTATTTCACTGATTTCTTTTTTTATCATATTGGCTTTTTCAAAATCTAATTTACCGGCAGCCACCAGCATTTGACAATTTAATTTTTTTAACAATTGCCCTTGTTTTCCGCTTAAAAATAGAATTATTTCTTTTATTTTTTTTTGATAATCTTCTTTACTTATTTTTCCAACGCACGGCCCAAAACACCGCTGAATATAATAATTCAAACAAGCTTTTTTCGGCAATTTAATATGCTTACAACTCCTAACGGGAAATATCCTTTTAATTAAATATAAATTTTTACGCAGATGAACACCATCAGGATAGGGCCCGAAATATTGACAATCATCTTTTTTTATTTTACGGGCAATACTAATCCGGGGGAAATCCTCTTTGACAGTTAATTTAAGATATGGATAAGCCTTGTTATCTTTCCTATCGATATTATATTTAGGCATAAACTTTTTAATGAGTTCATTTTCTAAGATTAAAGCCTCTTTTTCGGAATCCGTAATTAAAAATTTAATATTCCTAATCTGTGTTATTAAAAATTTTGTTTTAGGCTCAATATTTTTTTTGTGAAAATAAGAAGAAACTCTTTTTTTTAAAGAACGCGCTTTACCGATATAAAGAATTTCCTCTTCTTTATTTTGCATTAAATAAACACCGCAGCGGGAAGGGATTTTTTCTAATTCAATTCTTAAATCATTTCTTTCTTTTATTTCCATAATTCATTATTAATCCGAATCTCACGAGTCCTTTTTAGCAAATAATTTCCAAACAGACTCCATTTCTTTTATTTTTAAAATGTGAGCAGCAGCAATAAAAACGATTATACTCACAAGCAAAGAAATCGAAACCTTCAAATATTTATTTTCGAACAAGAAAAAAGCAACGAAATAACAAATAACACCCATTATTATTCCGGCTATAGCAGTCTTAATGAAACATTTAATAATTTCTTTCCCCCCCAATTGTCCGATTCTCTTGCGTAATAAAATAAATAAAAGAAATATATTAACAAAAGAAGCAATGGCAGTAGCTAACGCTAATCCCCCTACCTGTAAAATTCTCATAAGAATTATATCCAAAACTATATTGAGCAACATACAAATACTCGCCGTTTTCACCGGGGTACGTGTATCCTGAAGAGAGTAAAAAGCTGAAACCACTATCTTCACTGAGGCATCGGCAAATAATCCCAACGAATAAAAAAACAGAGCCGACGAAGTCATCATTGTAGCCTGTGAAGAAAACTCCCCTCTTTGGAATAATACCATGATAATCGGTTTCCCCAGAACAATTAATCCGATGGCAGACGGAATCATGGTAAAAATAACCATTCTTAAAGATTAAGAAAGGGTTGTTTTCATTTCTTTTAAGTTGTTTTCCGCTATACTCCTGGACAGGATAGGAAGTGTTACCGTAGCAATAGCCGTACCAAACAAAGCTAAGGGAAATTGCACCAGGCGATTGGCATAATACAAAGCCGTTATGCTCCCTTCCTTTAATAAAGAAGCACAAATAGTATCGACGAAAATATTAATCTGATTTACAGAAAGCCCTATAATCGCCGGTACCATCAAAAATCCGATTCTCCTCAACCCCGGATGAGATAAATCTAACTTCAATTTGACCCAAAAATTACTCTTTATCACTGAAGGTATTTGAAAAATTAACTGCCCGAATCCCCCAATCAAAACTCCTATGGCTAATCCTTTTATCGGTGTTTCCATCAACGGACAAATGGTTAAAATAAAAAATATCCCGGAAATGCTTAAAAAACATGGCGCTAAAGCCGGAATAATAAATTTATGCAACGAATTTAATATCCCCATACTAAGAGCGGCTAAACCTATAGCAATCATAAAAGGAAACATTATTCTGGTAAGTTGAATGGTTAAGGCTAATTTTTGAGGATCTTTAGCAAACCCGGGAGCAATCAAACGCACTAAAACCGGAGCAAAAATCATCCCGGCCACAGTTAAAACAGATAAAATTATCAACAAAACCGTAACTACTATACTTACTAATTGTTGTGACTCTTTTTTAGATTTATTGGTCAAATATTGGGTAAAAACAGGAATAAAAGAACTGGATAAGGCGTTCTCCCCCAATAAACGCCTGAGCAAATTGGGAATACGATAAGCAACATAAAAAGCATCTGCTACTAAAGTTGCCCCAAACATATTCGCAATCAACATATCTCTTATATATCCTAAAATTCTACTCAACAGAGTAGCAGAACTAATCTTCCCTACATATCCGGTCATTTTATGCTTTAACAAACTATTTCTCCGGTTGTTAACATTATAAAACATCTTTTTGGATGCTATTTGCCTACAAATAACAAATATTTCTTTTGTCTTGACTTTTTCACATTAATATGTTATTTTGGGTGACACATTAAAAATTTAAAGATTATAACAGCATAAAGGAGAACAAATAACAATGGCTAAATTAAAAACAGGGCGGCATACTTCGACTATTAAAGCTTTACGCCAAAGCGAAAAAAATCATTTACGCAATAAGTCGACAAAATCTAAAATAAAAACATTAATTAAAAAGTTAGAAAAAAATATTACAGATAAAAATTTGCCTGAAGCAAAGTCCACTTTAAATTATATTTTTTCTAATTTAGACAAAGCAGCCGGTAAAAACATAATACATAAAAACACAGCCTCCCGAAAAAAAGCAAGACTGTCCAAAAAAATATCTCTTCAAAAAGACTGAAACTTAAACTCAGCGTAAGGATTGGCAGGTTAATTTCAAAATAAGCATTTCTAAAGAAAGGAATGCTTCTTTTTTTCCTGTTTTTATTTCCTTATCAGCCAATAATAGCAACCGAAAGTTATCTTTCAACTCCTGAAGAGAAAAATTATTTAGCTGCTCCATAAATCCCTTAAAATAGAAATTATTTATTCTTAAAAAACTTCTTATCTCTTCATTTGTTTTCCCTTTTTCCAAAAATAATTTTGCTTTAATTAATTGTCTCATATACTTCGCAATTCTAATTAAAATTGCTATTGGTTTTTCTCCTTTCTTAACTAAATTCCTCATAATTATTAAGGCATCCTTCCCTTTCTTTTCTCCTACCCTATTTAATAACTGAAAAATATTATCCTCTTTGGTATGTCCAACTATAGATTGTACATCTTCCAGAACAATTTCCCTTCTATCATCCACATAAATGGCCAATTTTTCTATTTCATTATGTAAATCAATTAAATTGTCCCCTACCTCCTCTTTTAAATAAAAACAAGCCTCCTGGGAAATAGTTTTGCCGTATTTAGAAGTTTCTTTTTTTATCCAGGAAGAAATTTGGTTTTCGTAAGGATGTCTAAAAACGATATGCTCTACAAACGCTTGAATTTCTTTAAAAAATTTTTTCTTTGCCTCATTCACTAAAAGGACCAGGCAGGTAAAATCAGACGGGGCATTTAAATAACTAATCATCTTTTTTTCATCATCCGCACTAAATTTTTCCGCATTTTTTATTACAATCATTCTCCGTTGAGCCATAAAAGGAACTGTCCGGGCACACTCAACAATCTCCTTGCTTTTTGTCTGCTGCCCATAAAATAAATTATAATTAAAATCTTTCCAATCCCGGCCTTCACTACATATTTCCTTAATCTTTTTTAAAATACCTTCTTTTTGAAAATCTTCTTCCCCGGAAAAAAGATAACAGGTCCTTATTTTTTTTCTGTTTAATTCAGAACTAAGTTCATTAATATTCATTTTTTTCGTCTGCCTACAATTTTTCTGAGAACATCATCAGCTAAATATTCTAAAAC
>JAGLYT010000080.1 GCA_023132075.1 bacterium | reverse complement strand
CCGTTTTCTTCATTAGGTGAAGAGAAAAAAAATAATTTGTTATTACAAGAAATAACGGAAAAATGAAAAAAATTTTAGAAGAATTTATTAATTATATAACGTTTGAGAAAGGACTTTCTAAAAATTCTCAAGATGCTTATTTGTCTGACTTAAGTGCGTATCTTAACTATTTAGAAAAAAGAAAATGTTCTCTTTTTTCTTTAACCTATAAAGAGATATTATTTTATTTGGAATCGAGAAAAAAAGAGGGAATAAAAGTTTCTTCTTTAGGGAGATTTTTAATTTCCGTAAAAATGTTTCACCGTTTTTTGATTACGGAGGGATATACAAAGATAGATCCCACTATTAATTTAAAAACACCAAAAAAAGGGTTCAGTCTTCCGTATGTTTTGAGTTTTAAAGAAATCGAAAATTTACTTGATTACTTAAATGATGACACTGAAAAATTCAATAACAAATTACGTGATAGGGCAATGTTGGAATTGTTATATGCTACGGGAATGAGAGTTTCGGAAATAATCAACTTAAAATTATCTGATATTAATTTAAAGATGGAATATGTTAAATGTTTAGGGAAAGGAAATAAAGAGAGAATAATTCCGGTAGGTAAAAAAGCAAAAAGTGCAGTGTATGATTATTTGGAAAAAGTGCGGAATAAAAAATTTACTGATAAAAAAAATTTGTTTTTAAGTCAGAGAGGGGATAAGTTTTCACGGACGGGGTTTTGGAAGATAGTGAAGAAACATATGAAGAAAGTCGGTATTTATAAGAGTGTGAGTCCTCATACATTGAGACATTCTTTTGCTACACATCTATTGGAGCGTGGCGCCGATTTACGTTTTGTTCAGGAAATGTTGGGGCATTCTGATATTTCCACCACTCAGATTTATACTCATGTTACCAGGGAAAAACTGAAAGCTTTACACAAGAAATATCATCCTCGGGGATGATGTAATATTAGAAATAAAAATTTAAAAAAAGGAAAAAAATATGCTTAAAAGTATGACTGGCTACGGTCAGGGAGAAAATGGAAGTTGTAGAGTAGAAATAAGGGCATTAAACCGTCGTTTTTGTGAAGTAAATGTAAAATTACCCCCATTTTTATTTTTTTTTGAAGAAGAGATTAAAAAGATTGTAAAATGTAAAGTAAAAAGGGGTAGAATCGATATTTTTGTAAATCTGCCTGAAGGAACTTATGGGGATTCCGCTGATAGTAGTGAAGTAGAAATAGATAAAGGTATGGTTTATAGTTACAAAAAGGCGGGAGAAAAATTATCCGTGATATTAAACAGGAAGGACGACTTTAAACTGGATTTTTTCATGGGTTTGCCCGGTATTTTAAAAATAAAAAAGAAGAAAATAAACACAAAAAAGCTTCTTGATGATATTAAAAGTGCTCTTTATCAGGCTTTGTTACAATTAGAACGTATGCGTAAAAATGAAGGGAAGAGTATAGGTCGTGATTTTACTAAACGGGTTAAGAAAATTAATTCCTGTTTTTCTAAAATTAAACTTCAACTGCCGAAGGCAATTAAAAAATATGAAAACAGATTATGGAGGGATAAACTCCAGGATTTTTTAAAAAGCGCCCAAAAAAGTAACGAAAAAACTTTTTTGTTAAATTCTATTATTGCAGAGCGGATGGAGGTTACCGAAGAAGTTGTCCGGTTTAAGAGCCACCTTGGACAATTTGTAAAAACATTTAAAGATGGAAGTGAGGCAGGAAAAAAATTGGATTTTATAATTCAGGAAATGAGCCGGGAAATAAATACCATAGGGGCAAAAATAAACAATTATGAAATTTCCTGTGAAGTGATTCAAATTAAAAGTGAATTGGAAAAATTAAAAGAGCAGATACAAAATATAGTTTGAAAATAAAGACGAATACTATGTCGGGGGAAGGAATGAAGAGCAGCGAAATCAGAAAAGAATTTTTAAGTTTTTTTAAAAAGCGAAAACATAAAATCTATCCGAGCAGTTCTCTTGTTCCGGGAAATGATCCCAGCCTTCTTTTTACCAGCGCCGGGATGGTTCCTTTTAAAGATATATTTTTAGGTAAAATCAAGCCTGAGTTTTCTAAAGCAGCTTCTTTACAGCGTTGTTTTAGAACAAGCGATATTGAGAATGTGGGATATACAAATCGGCATCATACTTTTTTCGAAATGTTTGGTAATTTTTCGTTTGGAGATTATTTTAAAGAAGAGGCTATTTCCTGGGCATGGGAATTCTTGACCGATAAAATGGGTTTAGAAAAAGCTAAACTTTACGCGTCTGTGTATAACGAAGATGATGAATCATATCGGATTTGGCGGCAATTTTTACCGGAAGAAAGAATTGTGCGTTTGGGTAAGGAGTCTAATTTTTGGCAGATGGCGGAAACCGGTCCATGCGGTCCTTGTTCGGAAATTTTAATAGCCAGAGGAAAAGAATATAGTTGTGGGAAACCGGATTGTGCTCTGGGTTGTGATTGTGATCGATATTTAGAAATATGGAATTTGGTTTTTACCCAATTTGAAAAAAATAAAAACGGAAAATTAAAACCATTGCCGCAAAAAAATATTGATACAGGTATGGGGTTAGAAAGATTATCGGCAGTAGTACAGAATGTTCCTACTGTTTTTGAATCGGATATTTTGAAACCAATTATGGATGAAGTTTGTAAATTGGCAGGGGTTTCTTACAATGAAAGCAAACGTGACAATATTTCTCTTCGAATTATTACCGACCATATAAGAGGAATAGTATTTTTAATAAGTGACGGGATTTTACCTGCAAATGAAGAGCGGGGATATGTCTTACGGCGTATTTTGCGTAGGGCAGCCAAAGAAGGGAAATTATTAGGAATAAGGCAATCTTTTTTATATAAACTTAGTGACAAAGTTGTGGAGGTAATGAGTTCTTTTTATCCTGCTCTTGCTTCAAAAAAAAATTATATTCGCGAAATTTGTAAAATGGAGGAGGAAAGATTTAAGGAGACACTGGATAAAGGATATGACATGCTTGCCAATTTGATTGCAGATTTAGGAAAAAAGGGTAAAAAAATAATACCGGGTAAAGAAGTATTCAAATTATATGATACGTATGGTTTCCCTTTGGATTTAACAAGAGAAATTGCTGATGAGAAAAAAATTGGCATTGATGAGGAGGGGTTTAAAAATCAAATGGAAAAACAACAAAAAACTGCCGGAAAATCATGGAAAGGATTTAATGGGAACGAAAAAACATTTTATGATAAAATACATAAAGAAGTGGGGGATACGATATTCAGGGGCTATTCCTTTAATAAATTGTTAGCAAAAATTGATATGATTATTGGAGAAAATAATAAAATTATCGACGAAATTAAAAAAGGTGATGTTGTTCAGATTATTTTGTCCGAAACTCCTTTTTATGGAGAATCAGGGGGCCAGGTGGGAGATAAAGGAAAAATATTAAAAGAAATAAAAACCGAAAACGGCAAAGAAATTGAAGCGGAAATGAGTGTTTTAGATGCTGAAAAAATGTTTGGTAAATTAGTTGTTCATAAAGTAAAAGTTTTAAAAGGGAAGTTTAGAAAAGGGGATACTGTTGATGCTTTTATTGATACGGAAAGAAGAAGTGCAATCAGTAGAGGTCATACGGCGACGCATTTGTTACAGGCTGCCTTAAGGCAGATTGTAGGTGTGCATGTAAAACAATCAGGTTCGTTGGTAGATTGTGACCGGTTTCGTTTTGATTTCACTCATTTTTCCGGTTTATTACCGGAGCAAATAGAAAAAATAGAGGAATTAGTTAATAAGATGATTAGAAGAAACCTAACTGTTCTTATTTCGGAAATTGACATGAATGAGGCAGAGCAAATGCAGGCAATAGCTCATTTTGGAGAAAAATACGGTGAAAAAGTCAGGGTAGTTATGATTAGTTCTGAGGGGTGGGATGCTCAGGGAGATGCGGTAAGTATTGAATTATGTGGTGGAACTCATTGTTGTGCAACGGGTGAAATCGGATTGTTTAAGATAACTAACGAAACAAGTATATCTGCCGGGGTACGAAGAATTGAAGTATTAACGGGGGAGGCAGCATACCGGTTTGTTAAAGAAGAAGAAAAGAATTTGTTAAATATTGCTAATGCATTAAAAGTTCCTGTTAACCTTGTTGAAATGCAAATAGAAAAATTTGTTAAAACTAATGAAGAACTAAAAAAAGAACTCTTACGGATGAGAGGGGAGGTATTCAATTTTCGGGCGATTGATTTGATAAAAAATAAGGTTAAAAAAATTGCCGGAATAAATGTGTTGAGCCATAAAATAGAGGCGGCTGATAGCAGAGATTTGAGGAATTATGGAGATCAATTAATGGATAAATTAAAAAAAGGGGTGATTGTTTTGGGTAGTATAATTGATAGTAAACCTTTTTTAATTTGTATGGTGGCCGATAGTGAGATTAAAAAAGGTTTACATGCCGGGAAAATAATAAAAAAATTAACAGAGATTGTCGACGGAGCTGGTGGGGGACGGGCGGATTTAGCACAGGGAGGCGGAAAAAATAAAGAAAAACTTGAAGAATCGTTAGCGCAGGTTGAGGAAATAATAAAAGAAGTACTGAGGAAATAAGAATTTGAAATCATCAGCCCCTATAGCTCAGTTGGATAGAGTACTGGCCTCCGAAGCCAGGAGCGCAGGTTCGAATCCTGCTAGGGGCATAATCTCAAGTAGATTTAATGGTATGATAGCTAAAATTAGAATTTAATTTCAAATTGTAAGTAAAAGAGAGAAAGTAGTCTAAAAGCTGAGAATTTTGTATAAATTAATTAAATAAAACTTAGAGTTTTTCAGCGATGTTGATAAAAACTCTGTAGTTGAATGGTCTCGGGTTTAATTTTCCACAAAGAATTAAATATATCGAGGAATTAAAATGAGTTTAAAAGTAATAATTTTAATTTGTGTAGGAATTATTGTTCTTCGTTCTTTAATTTATTTTTTAAAAAAATTTTTAGCTTTTGTTTTTGCCTGTACATTTTTAATTTTTACTACACTGTTTTTTTATGTAATATTACAGCTTAAGTAAATTTGTACTTCATTTGTTTAATTTTTAGGAGGAGATAAAGATGTGTCAAATCAAAAAAAAGGAACCAAATAGGGAAGAATTAGATTTGTTGGGTATAAATAATTGGAGTCCGTGGGAATGTTCACCAAGCACGTTTGATTGGGAGTATACTGATGATGAAACATGTTATATCTTAGAGGGGAAGGCAAAAGTAAAAACTTCTGCAGTGGAAGTTGAAATCAATAAAGGAGAGTTAGTTTTGTTCCCTAAAGGACTTAAGTGTACATGGGAGGTTATTGAAAAAATCAGGAAGGTTTATAAATTTGGGGTATAACATAGTTTTAATATTTTTAAAAAAGAGGTGTTTTTATTTTAGGTAATTTTTATTTTATTAAGAAGGCAATTGACATTTTATGTAATAGTAATGTAGAATTTAAGTATGGGTTAAACCTTGTGCTGTTAGTTTTTGTAGGGTTGCTGTTAATTTAGATTAAGCTGGGGTGAAAAAATGGCAAAGAAAATAAATGGTCATTGTTCCTGGGGGATGAATCGAAGAAAAAGGAAAAGGGTTTCTTTGAATGTTTTGGTGGAATTTAAGATTTGTGATAAAATTGCTAATCGTACGAAACGATATAGATCTGAAAGCGTCAACATTAGCGGTAATGGAATTTTGATTAATGGTGTTCATATACCGGCTAAGTTATTATCGCATTTGATCCAACAAGAAAGTTGTTTAGTTATAGAGATCTTTCTTTCTGTAAGTCCTCATCCAATAAAAGCGAAGGGAAAAGTGGTGTGGATTACTAAAGATAATAAGGAAAAGGGCGATTATGGATTGGGGGTAAAATTTATTTCGATTAGTGAAAAAGATAAAGTTATATTGATGGAAAATCTTGTTTCGTAATTTTGGATTTATTTTAAAAATGGCTCAAAAGGTGTTTAAAAGTGTAGATGTTTTGTACAAAATCTCCCAAAAATCTTATTTTACTGCATTGGATGGTAGGGACAGTGATGATATTGCTCAATGTGTTTATCAGTTTTTTCTTTGGTTTGACGAAAACAGATAAGAAATAAGGATAAAAAAAGGAAAACAAATGCAAAAAAAAGTTTTTATAAATGATATTAAAGAAGGACAATCTATTATAGATTATTTTCTGGTAAGCTCTAAGAAGAGTTTAATTACGAAAAAAGGTAAACCATATATTTCTCTTGTTCTTCAGGATAAAACAGGTTTGATAGATGGCAAAATATGGGAAGAAGACGGGAAAAGTAATTTTATTAAAAATGATTTTGTAAAAATTGAAGCGATTGTGCAAACCTATCAGGAAGAACTCCAGCTAAATATAAAAAAAGTAAAAAAGATAGAATTACAGGAGTTAGATGTGTCCGATTTTGTTTCTTCCACGAAAAAGGATTCGACTCAAATGTTTCAGGAATTACAAATGATCGCAGGGGAAGTAAAAAATCCTTATTTTTCGCAATTGCTTAATGGGTTTCTTGAGGATGAAGAATTTAAGAAAAAATTTTGTCAATCTCCGGCAGCTAAGCGAATTCATCATATTTGCATTGGAGGACTTCTGGAACATACCCTTTCTGTTGCGAGAACATGTTCTTTTTTAGCTAAAGAGCGTTATGCTGACATTAACTTTGACTTGCTTATTACCGGCGCTATTTTGCATGATATTGGGAAGATATATGAACTTTCATTACTTCCTGCCGTTGATTATACGGATGCTGGAAAATTGTTAGGGCATATATTGCTTGGATTTAGACTGGTTCAGGAAAAAATTAATACGATTTCCGGTTTTCCGGCTGATCTGCAAATATTGATAGAACATTTGATTATTTCTCATCACGGAGAATATGAGTGGGGTTCTCCAAAATTACCTCAAACTCCTGAAGCAATTATCCTTCATTATGTAGATGATTTAGACGCTAAAATAAATTCTGTTCAACAATTAATAAAATCAGGGCCGGATGAAGAAGGTAATTGGACTGCTTACCACAAAGCATTGGGAAGGAATATTTATATAGAAAAAAAATAAACGGTGGTTAAAATTTATTCGATGAAAAAGAAATGAAGTCAATAACCAATTTTTTTTAGATCATAGGGTAAGTATTTTTTTGCTTTATAGTGTTTTTGCCGGTTTATTTGTTCC